>NZ_JBFUMN010000004.1:0-276534 GCF_054049335.1 Roseateles sp. P5_E1 | reverse complement strand
CACGATCTTGAGCATCACGCGCGGGTCGTAGGCGCTGGCGCCGACTTCATCGTTGCTGAACTTGGCATCCAGCGCGCTCAGGTCCAACTCATGATCGACCAGATGATCCAGCGCGAACTCGAAGGTGCCGGGTTGAATCTGCTCGGCCAGCACAACAGGCAGAAAGCGGGGACTGCGATCTACGAGCTTGTAGCGTGGCATTGGCTTCATCCGGCTGCAGCGTGATGACTGCGATCGTGCCGACACGCCTGCGTCGGTGACAGTCGGATTTACCGCATGTCGTTGGGTTATTGCACAGCGTCAACGTTGCCGTTCAGTGGCCTGGTTCCGAGCGTAGCGACGGTGACGAATCTGTTCCCGGTGTTCAGAAGATCTCGATCACCGTTGCAGCTGGGGCAAGGCCTTCGCTGACGGCGCGCAGCGTGGCGCGACCGGGGCTGCCGGTGGATTGCAGGATCACCTGTGCATGGCCGTTGAACACGCTGCGTTGCCACGGCCCGGTGGACGTGGTGGTGCGCAGCGTGACCCAGCGCCGGCCGCCCTGCGCGTCGTCGAAGAGCTTGCGCGTGCCACCGGCCGGCGTGGCGAAGACGAGGGTCAGCGTGTTGAGATCGCTCAACTGAGCAGGGTCGAGGTCGATCACGCCCATGCCGTCCTCGCGGCGCGGCGTCTGGGCCTTGCCGTTCAAATAGACCTGCTGGCCCGGCGCGATGTCGCCCACGAACAGCGCCGCGCGGCCAACCCCCGCAGCCGGCCGGGCAAAGCTGGCGTGCACGACGTTCCAGGCGCTGTCGGCCGGCTGCTTCTCCGGCGGCAGCCAGGCGAACGGGTCGCGCGCCTTCTCGGCGTCGGCACCGGCCAGCAATGCCGCCGCGTCATCCTGCCGCGCCACGCCCTGCAGGCGCCAGCGGTCGAGCGTCGCGTAGCGGTGGAACTCGGCCGGCTTGTCGGCCTCGTGCGAGCCCGGGTCACCGTTGCCCATGCCGATCAGCCGTGCCGGGCCGGAGACCTCGAAGCTGATGCGCTGGCTGGCCGTGGGCACCACGCGGCCTTCGCGGTCGACCACGCTGACCCTGACCACCGCCACATCGTCGCCATCGGCGCGGATGCGCGCACGGTCCGCCGTCAGCCGCACGGCGCTGCCGTTGCCCGTGGTGGCCACGGTCTCGGTGACGACGAGTTTGCCGCCCTGGTAGCCGCGCGCCGTCAGGCTGCCCGGCGCATAGGGCACGCTCCATTGCAGATGGGCGTAGCGCGCCAGCGACTTGCGGCCCAGTGAATTGCCGTTCAGCAGCAGCTCGACCTCATCGGTGTTGGCGTAGACGCGCACGTCGATGGGCTGGCCTTCACGGCCGGGCCAGTTCCAGTGCGGCAATACATGGACCATGGGCTCGGCAGTCCAGGCGGCCTTGAGGTACTGGCCGCTGTCCTTCAGCGCGCCGGTCGTGTCCATCATGCCGAACTGCGAGGAGACGGCGGGCCAGCCGTAGGGCGTGGTCTCGCCGCGGTAGTCAAAGCCGGTCCAGAAGAACACGCCGGCCAGGAAGGGGCGCTCGGCGTTGAAGCGCCAGGCCTCTTCGACGGTCGAGGTCGAGTCGCCGCCTGAGCGCTTGTCGTAGGCAGCGATCTGCACGCGGGCCGGGTCGTCGGCGTAGATGCCGCGCGTCGCGTAGGTCAGGCCTTCCTCGGTGACGACTGATGCGCGCTCGGGGAAGCGCTTGTGCATCGCATCGATGTTGTGCTGGCCCTTGTAGTTGAAGCCGATGACCTGCGAGCCGACCGATGTGCCCTCGGCCGCACCCGAGCTGGAGGCGGCCAGCGTCGCGGGCCGGGTCGGATCCAGGCGGCGCACGATGGCCTGCATCTGCTGCGCGAGGCGAGTGCCGATTTCGGAGTTCTCGATGGCCCATTCCTCGTTGCCCACCGACCACAGGATGACCGACGGGTGGTTGCGGTCGCGCCGCACCATGCGCTCCAGCTCGTCGCGGATCTGCGGCGCGGTGCCCATCATGCGGTGCTCGTCGATGACGAGGATGCCGAGGCGGTCGCAGGCGTCCAGCAGCTCGGGCGTGGCCGGATGGTGGGCCGAGCGGATCGCGTTCACGCCCATGCCCTTGAGCATCTTCAGCCGCGCCTCGTGCATGGCGTCGGGCAGGGCAATGCCGATGCCGGCGTGGTCCTGGTGGTTGTTGACGCCGTGCAGCTTGACGTGGCGGCCGTTGAGGAAGAAGCCCGCGTTGGCGTCGAAGTGGATCGTGCGGATGCCAAAGGGCGTGTCGTAGCTGTCGACCACGCGGCCGCCACTCTTCACGTGGGTCGTCAGCGTGTAGCGCAGCGGCGTTTCCAGAGACCACAGCTGCGGCGCCGTCACGCGCAGCGTCGCGGCCACGTCGGTGCTGGTGTCCACGCCCACGCGCCTTGCCGGTACGCTGGCGCGTGCGACGACGCGCCCGGCGGGGTCGCGCAGCTCGTGCTCCAGGCTGAAGGAGGCGGGCGCCTTGCCGTCGTTACGCACCGTCGTGTCGACGGCCACGTCGGCGCGGCCGCCCGTGACCGTGGCGCGCACGGAGCTGCCCCAGTGGTCCACGCGCAGCGGCTCGGTCTGCGTCAGCCAGACATGGCGGTAGATGCCGGCGCCTTCGTACCACCAGCCTTCCTGTGTGGTGGCGTCCACGCGCACCGCGACGACATTGCGCCCGCCAAAGTTCAGGTAGTCGGTGATGTCGACGTTGAAGCTTGAGTAGCCGCTGGCCTCGCGGTGCAGGTAGTGGCCGTTGACCCAGACCACGCTGTCGCGGAAGACACCGTCGAACTCCAGCGCGATGCGCTTGCCGCGTGCCGACTGGGGAAGAGCCAGCTCACGGCGGTACCAGCCGACGCTGTTCTCGGGGAAGCTCCGGCCGATGGCCTTGGAGCCATGCAGCGAACTGCCGCGCGCGTCGAAGGGCAGTTCCACCGCCCAATCGTGCGGCAAGTCCAGGCGGCGCCAACTGCGGTCGTCGAACTCGGCCCCCGCAGGGCCGTCGCCAAAGCCGGCCTTGGCGAAGAAGAAGGAGCCCGTGCCGTGGTTGAAGTCCTGCGCCGGGTCATGCGCATGGCCCAGCGCAAAACGCCAGCCGTCATCGATGCGGGTGCGCTGGCGCGCGCCATCAGCGGCAGTGGCGCTGCCGACGGCAAGGGCCAGTGCAAGGGCCCAGAAGACCCAGGAGAAGGGGCGAAGTGGTCTCATCTTGATGTTTGACGTTGGGGTCATGGTTTGCTCGGATTCGCTTCGGCTGCCTATCGCGGCCAATGCAGCAGGCCAGCGTTGCGGGCATAGCCGACCACCTCGGTGACGCGTGCCATGAAGGTCGGGCTGATGTTGCCGTTGGCGTCGGCGTGCTGGTTCCAGCTGGCGGGAATGCGCACGGTCTTGAAGCCAGCCGCCTTCACCGCGTTGAGCAATTGCTGGTTGACCAGCGGGTTGCCCCAGTTGGTCTCGTTGCCGCCGGCGTCCAGCGAGTTGCCGAGGTTCCATGCGGGTGACATCTGCTGCGACAGCTGGATGCTCGTCAGCTCGCGCATGCCGCTGCTGTCCGTTGCCGGGGGCGGGGGCGGGCTGGTCGTTGCGCCACCACCACCGCTGCCGCCGCCGCCGCAGGCGACGAGGCAGAAGGCCAGCACCAACGAGGCGAAGGCTGACGCTGGGGTGAGGCGAGGCGGTGTCATCTTGGTGTTACTGCTGGGTGCTACGTGGCACAGCCTGCCCCGCTTGGGGCGGGGCAGGCTGCTTGGATGGAGCGAGGGGAGGCGCGGTGGACGGTGCTCGGTGCCACCGTCCTGATGCCGCTACCTCACTTCGCGTTGTCGACGATGGCCTTGATCAGGTCCGGGTAGTACTGCGCACCGGTCGAGCGATTGAACAGCCCGAACTGGTGGTTGTCGGCGTAGCCGTTGTCCCACCAGACCGGCACGATGCCGTGCTGGAAGGCCGACTTGGTCACGTACTTCGCCCAGGCGGTGCGGTAGGTGCCGGCCGGGTCGTACTCGGACTTCAGGATCGCGCCGTATTCACCCATCAGCACCGGCAAGCCGGCGTCGACGAAGCGGGTCTTCATCTTCTGGAACTGCGCGTCGACGTAGGCTTCATTGGCCCAGGTCTCGGTCACGGCCGGGTTGGTCGCGCTCGCGCCCCACTGCCAGATGTTGCTGTTGCTATCGAGCGCGAAGTGGAACGGATCGTAGTAGTGCACTTCCAGGAACATCCGGTTGGTCGCGGAGTCGTTTGGCTTGATGAAGCCGTTGTAGGTCGAGTCGATGTTGGTGTTGAAGCCCTGCACCACGAGATGGCGCTTGGCGTTGTTGCCGCCGGTGGCCCGCACCGTGTCGACGAAGACCTGGTTGAACCCGTTCTGAACGGCCTGGTACTCGGCCGTCGGTGGACCGTAGTCTTGACCGAACTTGACCTCGTTGGTGCCAGCGAACAGCAGGAAGTCGTCGTTGGTCTTGAAGTTGTTGGCGATCTGCGTCCACAGCTTGGCCAGGCGCGCATTGGCGCTCGCCTGGGCGGCGTAGCTCGGGATCAACCAATCGTATTCGTGGTGCGTGTTCAGTACGACGTAGAGGCCAGCGTTGCGGGCATAGCCGACGACCTCGGTGACGCGCGCCATAAAGGTCAGGCTGATGTTGCCGTTGGCGTCGGCGTACTGGTTCCAGCTGGCAGGAATGCGCACGGTCTTGAAGCCGGCCGCTTTCACTGCGTTGAGCAATTGCTGGTTGACCAGCGGGTTGCCCCAGTTGGTCTCGTTGCCGCCGGCGTCCAGCGAGTTGCCGAGGTTCCAGGCGGGCGACATCTGCTGCGACAGCTGGATGCTCGTCAGCTCGCGCATGGAGCCGGGCACGGTGATGACGAACGCCTGGGTGGTCTTGGCGCCGCAGGCGTTGGTGTACGTCGCGGTGGCCGTGCAGCTGGCAGCGGGGGTGATCAACTGCTCGCGGGCCGAGCCTGACGTGCCGCAGCCGCTCCAGCTCCACGAGCCGCCGTTGATCGGCTGCGGGCCGAGGATGGCGGAGTTGCCGGCAGTGACCGTGGCCGAAGACGTCTGCGTCCAAGAGCCGTTGTTGCTGATCCACGGCGACACAGCGGTCGGCGTGCAGGCGGTGCCGCGCGTGGCGGAGGCCGAACCGGAGTTGTAGCTGCCGCCGTTGGTCGTGAACTTGACCCAGTACCAGTAGGGCGTGCCGGTGTTGGCCGAGGTGTCGGCGTAGCTCGTGGCGCTCTTGCCCGGCACGGCGATGCGACTGCGGCCGTTCGGGTCGCTGTCCGTGTCGCGGTAGACCTCCAGGCGCGAGACGTTGCCGCTGACGGTCCAGCTGAGCTGGTTGTTGTCGGCGGAGCCGCTGGCGCTCAGGCAAACGGTGGCGCCGCCGCCGCTGCCGCAGCTTTGTGCCTGGGCCATTGGGGCCGCACTCGCCCCGAAGGCGAGCAGCAGTGCTGGTATCAAGGTTCTCATGTTCTACCTTTCTAGGTGAAGGTGCTCGGCCGGTTGTCTCCTCCGGACACGAGCGTTATTGAAGGATGTGGCTCAGTGCGTGGACCTACATCCCGACAACGACGACGGACTTGGGCGACAGTTCCAGCACCGGGCCTTGCGGGCCGGCATGGCGGAGAACGGCACCGGTGTGATGACCTGCGGCTGCTCTAAGGTGTTGTGCGCGTCCATGGCGACTGCGGTCAGCAACTGGCCCTTGGCTGCGGGTGTGAGGTGGGTCGTCACTCGGATCGCGGTGCCGTCACCAAAGGGCAAAACGCGCTCGGCCATGACGCTGTTGCCCTTCAGCGCGCGCGCGCCATCTTGACCTTGAGCATGATGGGCTCCGCCATCAGGTTCAGGCCGCTGTCGACCTGGTCGCCGTTCCAGACGCGCTCCATCTGCCAGCGGCCCTTGTCGTCAAAGCTGCCTTCCTCGACACGCAGCATGAAGCCGCTTGCTTGCGGCCCGCCTTCCATGCGCACGCGGGTGCGCTGGCCAACGATGAGGAACTCGTCGTCGCCGATCTGCGCAATGGCCACGCCGCCGCCGGGCTGTTCGGTGCCGGCCGGCCGCTCGTCCTTGCTGTCCCATGCAAGGTCCCAGAACTGCCATTGGCGGTAGGTCAGCTTGGCGACCCAGCCGCCCGGCAGTTCCAGCGACTGGGGCTTGCGGTCGTCGCCTTCAGCGGCGCCGCGCGTGCGGCCCTCAAAGGCCCATTGCGCCCACTGGCGCTGGATGGGCCGAAAGGCGCCGAAGACGCGGGCGAAGGGCTCGACCATGGTCTTGTCGGCGCGCTTGGAGCCCAGCGGGAAGTTGGCGTAGTTGAAGTAGTCCAGGCCGAAGGGCGCCACACCCAGGGTGCCGCGGCCCAGCGCCGCGTAGATCCAGCGCGCATAGCCCTCGGCATTGCCGATCTCGGGAATCCACAGCGCGTTGTCCGGCCGCTGGTACAGGCGCATGTTGGCCTTGATCCCCTCGGAGTTGGGCGTATAGATGTCGGGCGCGACGATGTCGATGGCGGGCGCGGCGGCCTTGTAGATGTCGATGACGTCCCAGACCGGTCCACCGCTGGCGAAGTTGCCCTGCCATGGCTTGGGCGGCTGTTCCAGCGCCTCGCGCAGCGCGCCGTTGACGTACATCGGCAGGTCGTAGACGGCGCGGCCGGCCTTGGCGATCTCGCCGATGTAGCGGGCGATGGCCCAGGCGTGGAAGTACTCGTCGGCGTAGTCGCCATAGACCTCGCGCCAGTTGCCCGATGCGGCGGCCTTGGGGGTCTGACGCGCCACCACTTCGGCGGGCACCGGCTGCTCGAAGGCCGCCTGGGCGGCTGGCGCGAAGTCGCGCACGAGGCCGTAGGTGCCGGCCTCGTTCTCGACCTGAACCATCAGCACGGTGCGCTCGGTCGCGTCGATCTTCTTCAGGTGAGCCATGAGCGCCACGAAGGCGCGCTTGTCGGCCTTGAGCGTCTCTTCACCGAAGGGGCTGAAGCAGAAGTTGGCCTTGCCGTCGCGGTCCAGCATGGAAGGGAAGCGCTTCCCATTGAGCTTGACCCAGTCGGGGGTGTACGAGCCGCCGGTGTTCTTCCAGGTCGCGAACCACAACAGCACCAGGCGCTTGTCCTGCTGCCGCGCTTCCTTGACCAGGACGTCGAGGAAGCTGAAGTCGAACTGGCCTTCCTGGGGCTCGACCTGCTGCCAGGCCACCGGCATCAGCACGGTGTTGGCATGCGCATCGTTGGCCGCGGCCCAGACCTTGCCCAGGGCCTTGGGATAGTTGCTGGAGTTGTGCGCCTGGGCCCCGAGCATCAGGAAGGGTTTGCCGTCGACGAGCAGGGCATGTTGGCCGTCGCGCTGCACGAGGCGCGGGGCTTCGGCGGCGCTGACGGGCGTGATCAGCACTGCGGCGAGCAGCGCCGCGATCAAGGTGGTCTTCTTCATGGGTGACGCTTTGCACGGCCAGGCGCGCCTTACGGTTTCGCAGGGCCGGTCAGGCGCAGCATCAGCACGCTGTGTGGCGCCAGCCGCGCTTCCAGTTTGCCGTTGGTGTCGCCCGTCTTCTTGCTCCACAGGTCGGACCAGCGGTAGACGGCCTGCTTGAAATCGACCGACCGCTTGCTCAGGTCATCGCCCAGGACCTGCTTCTTCCAGTCATGGTGAACGTCGGCAGGCTGGTTGGAGCGGTTCAGGAACATCAGTGCCCAATCCCCGCCGTCGAGCGGCTTGGCATAGAACTCCAGCGGGCCGTCGACCAGGACGCGCAGCGCCTGCACACCCAGCTTGTCCTGGTTCACCGCGATCACGCCCGCGTTGGTCAGGATGCGGCGGGTCGACTCGGACATGGAACGCAGGTCGTTGCCCAGGATGAGGGGGGAGGCCAGCATGGCCCAGATCGACAGATGGGCGCGGTCTTCATCCTCGCTCATGCCGTTGCCGACTTCGAGCATGTCCATGTCGTTCCAGTGGCCCGGCCCTGCGAAGTTGCGCAGGTTGGCGTCAGCGTGCTTGTCGAGAATGCGCAGTACGCCCAGACCCGTCGAGAAACCGGGATTGAACTGGCAGTCGAAGCAGTTGTAGATGTCGGGCGTGGTGCGCCACAGATGGCCGACCTTGCCGGCCCACTCCCACGGCTTGCTCATGCCCCATTCGCAAATGCTGAACACCATCGGACGGCCCGTCTTGGCGATCGCGTCGCGCATCGTGGTGTAGGCCGGTTCGGCGCTCATGCCTGGGGTGTTGCACCAGTCGTACTTGACGTAGTCGATGCCCCAGCGCGCATAGACCAGCGCATCCTGATATTCGTGGCCGCGGCTGCCGGGACGGCCGCCGCAGGTGGCATCGCCGGCATCCGAGTAGATACCCAGCTTGAGTCCCTTGCCATGGACATAGTCCGCCAGCGCTTTCATGCCGGATGGGAAGCGCTTGGCGTCGGGCTGGATGTTGCCCTCGGCGTCGCGCTGGCCTTGCCAGCAATCGTCAATGTTCACGTACTGGTAGCCGGCGTCCTTCATGCCTGACTTGACCATGGCATCGGCGGTCTCGCGGATCAGGCGTTCGTCGATATCGCAGGCAAATTTGTTCCAGCTGTTCCAGCCCATGGGCGGGGTGAGGGCCAGGCCTTCAGCCTTTTGCGCCCAGCTATTGCCTGCCGCGCCAAGGAACAGGGTCAACGCCGCGGCGGCCATCATTGCCCAGCTGTGGAACAGCGACTTGTGTGTTGTGTGCTTTGTTTTCATTTCTGAATCACTCTCAGTTCGATCAGTTCAATCAGTTGCAGGCAGCAATCGGCCGGCACGCTTTGGCCTCGCCACCACCGCCAGGCTCGGCTGGATGGTGGGCGACACGACAAGATAGGCCGCCACGCGCACCAGGTCCGGACCGTCCAACAGAACGCTTTTGGTCATACCGCGCAGATGGAACCGCACGCCTTCCGCCGTTCGGCGCCAAGCGCAACCGTCGGACCGCGCGTCCGCCTGCAACTGCCCGGCAGCGTCGAGCGCCGAAGGTTGCTGCCCTGTCGCGCGCGTCGGCGAGCGTGCCTACTAACGCCCAGGCCAGCACTCCTTCGGAGAAATTGTTGTGTTCGTCCTGGCCCAGGAACATACGGCTCTCGTTGCTTTTGCGGATTGACTAATCGGTTGATCAATTTTTAATTAACCGATTAATCAGCCGATCAAAAAAGGTGCGGCCACGCCGCACGCGCATCTTAAATTGGTCGACCAGTTAAGCTGACTAGGGGAAAACCTAGCCACCTCCGCACGTGTCAAGGGATGGTCAGCGGCTCGCTCCGCGGTCCTGGCAAGGTCCGCCTGTGGACGATCTCGACGGGCAGGACGATGTCGCGAGGGCCCTCGTAGGCCTCGCCACGGCGCTGCGCCTCGATCAGCTGCATCAGGGCCTCGACCGCACGACGACCTATCTCAAGCAGGGGCTGGCGCACGGTCGTCATGCCCAGTGCGCGGGCCATCAAGGTGTCATCGAAGCCTGCAATGGAGATGTCCCGAGGAACGCTCAACCCGCAGCTCTGCAGCGCCTCGATGCAGCCGAAGGCGATGTCGTCGCTGCCACAGCAGACGGCCTCGGGCAACGGCTGGCCGCGGTGGCGTTGCAGCCATTCCCGCATGGCCTGCCTACCCCCTTCGGCGGTGAACCACGTGCGGATCAGATGGTCGGGCGCAACTTCCACTGCGGCTTCGGCATGGGCGCGCAGGAAGCCATCGACACGGACGTCCGCGCCCTTGACGTTCACCGGACCACCCATGCAGAGGATCCGGCGATAGCCAAGCTCGAGCATGTGGCGTGCAATGGCATAGCCGCCTGCTTCATCGTCGGCCTCGACGTTCACCTGGGCCTGCAATAGCGGGCCAGCGTGGATCGTGACCATGGGCGTATGCGGTGGCAGCCAAGTCGTGCTGTCATCTTCCAGCTGACGCGCCAGCACGACGAGCCCGTCGACGCGTCCGTCGCACAACGCAGGGATGCGCTTGGGCGCTTCTTCCCAGCCGCCGAGCGGAAAAATGGATGTGCTCTGTTGGGCTTGCGTCGCGCCCCGCACGACGCCGTTGAAAATTTCCAGGAAATAGAGGTTGGGCTCCTCATTTGCAATGTTGGCGACGAAGCCGATGGCATTGGTGCGTTGAAACGTCAGCGCACGCGCGGTCGCGTTGGGCCGGTAGCTCAAGCGCGCCGCCGCCGCGAGGACCCGTTCACGCGTCTCGACCGACACGCGCGTCGAACCCTTCGCACCGCTGAGCGCGGAGGACGCCGCCGCACTAGAAACCCCCGCTTCTCGCGCGACGTCAGCAAGCGTGGGCAACTTGTGACGACGGCTCTTCGGCGGCTTGGACGGCGGGGGTATCGGAGCGGACACTTCCGGGGGCTGGAGACGGGGCGAGGCACTCTAGCATCGCGTCTGGCTGGAGCCGCTGGAACTGCTGGAGTCCTTCAGTCGAATCAATGCTCCAAGGCAGCTCTGTGCTCACCTTCGCCAGCTTGCGGCCGACCGTGGTCACTGTCGGACCTGACGTCTTCGTGGCTGATGGTCGTCAACGAAGGCCGTTGACCTATGTGGTCAGAGCCCGATCCTCGCCATTTGCGGGCTGACTTGCTGGTGAAGAGGCTTTCCGTGACGTGGGGCCGTCGGGTGCTGGCCGCTAGCCGCCCCGTCAAGCACTCGTCCTTCGCATCAGCCGGCCTCGACCCCCAAGAACTCCGCCAGCCGCGTCCGCTCCACCTCCAGCGCTGGTTTGAAGGCCGCGTCGCGGGGTGCGCGGCCGGCCACATAGCCGCAGTCCACTTTCAGTCGCCCGCCCTTCACGCTGGCATTGGCCCAGCCGACGACCTGGTCGCGCCACAGCAGCGGCAGCGCGTAATGGCCACGCACCCTCTTAGCCGCGGGCGTGTAGGCCTCGAACCGATAGGCCCAGCCCCACAGCAGCTCGAAGCGGCGGCGGTCCCAGACGACAGGATCGAAGGGCGCGAGCAGTCGCACCTGCGAGGGGATGCGCCAGCCGCGCGTCGGGTCTTCATTCGCCGGCCAGTACCAATCCACGCCGCCGATGTGCGTGTGCGCCAGGCGTTCCTTCGCGCGGGCGATCGTCGCCGGCGCCAGCTCGCGCCACTGGTGGGCGCCGTGGAACAGCATGCGGATGAGCTGGGACAGGCTGCCGGCCGGCAGGGGGGCGTATTTCTGCACCAGCACATCGGCCAGCGCGTCCATGGCCGTCTGCGGGTCGGGGTGGGCTTCCCAGGTCGGACCGAGTCGGTAGACGCGCGTGCCGCTGTCGCGCCGCACGACGTCGAGATGGCCGCGGTAGTGCAGGCCATCCAGCAGCTCGGTGGACAGCCGGCTGTTACCGCCAAACCAGTTCTTCACCGGTCCGTGGCCCAGCGCCGCGTCGACCTCGGCGGGATGGGCCTCGCCCAGGCGCTCGACCTCGGCCAGCACGGCGTTGGCGAGCTTCCAGCGCGGCTTGTCCCACACACGACGCGTCGTGCGCGGGTGCATCAGCGCGCGCAGCTCGGGCGTGACGAAGCCGTAGTTGATGAAGAAGTCTTCCTGCAGCGGCAGGCGCGGGTAGCGGCGCTCCAGGTCGCCGGCGCGGTAGTCCTTGACGCGGTGGCGCAGCGTCAGGTCCTGCGCCCTGGCTGGGGCGCGCAGCGGGTCGGCCTGCACAAAGCCACCGAGCTTCTCGACGGCCTTGACCAGGGTGGTGGGCGTGAACAGGCTGCGCGCGACGGCATGGCGGCGCAGGGTGCTGAGATCAAGGCTGGCGGGCATCGCTAGGCGGGGGCTGCTTGCGGGCGAACATGTCGGCATCGGCATGCCGGAGCAGGCTCTCGGTGTCCTGGCCGTCGTCGGGGTAGAGGGCGATGCCGAAGCTTGCCGCCACCTGGAAGTCGGCCGGTGCCAGGCCCGCCAGGCTTTCCAGCGGCATGCGCATGCTGGCCTCGAGGTGGTCGCGCGCGGCTTCGGCGTCGGCGCGGTTCTCGACCGAGTCCAGCAGCATGACGAATTCGTCGCCGGCATAGCGGGACACGATGTCGCCGATGCGCACGCCGGCCCGCAGCCGCTGGCCGACCTCCTTCAGCACCGCGTCGCCCACGCCATGGCCAAAGCGCTTGTTGACGTCCTTGACGCGATCGAGGTCGACGAACATGACGGCGAAGGGCCAGCGGTCGCCGCGGCGGCGCTGCTGCAGGATGCGGTCCTCGATGCGGCGCAGGATGGCGCTGCGGTTGGACAGGCCCGTCAACTGGTCGGTCAGCAAGCGCCTTTGCATGTCGGCAAAGCTGCGCGCGAGCTCGCCGAGTTCGTCGGTGCGGTGCACCTCGGGCGGCTCGTCGAGCACGCCCTCGCCCACGCGCCGGGCGGCGTCGGCCAGCTCGCGCAGCTCACGGGTGACGATGCCCAGCACCGCCCAGCCCAGGCCCAGGGCGATGACGACGCCCAGGCCCGCGAGCATGCCGGCCTGCACGAAGTTGCGCTGCACACCAACCAGGAAGTCGGCGCGCGGCACGGCGACGATGATGAGCCAGTTCAAGCCCAGGGCCGGGTCGACGCGGGCATAGCCGAGCTGCACGACGCGGCCATCGGCATCGGCAAAGCTCGCCGTGCGCGGCGCGGTGCCCAGGGCCTCGGCGCCGGCCGCCGTGCGTTGGCGCACTGCCTCGAAGGCGGCAACAACGAGGGCGTCGGGGCTCTGCGCGGCGTTCAGCCTTTCGTGCTGGCCGACGGCCAGCGTCTTCATGTGTGCGCCGCGTGACACGCCGACGAGTTGCCCATCGCCTTCCACGACCATGGCGACGGCGTTCTCGCTCAGCGCCAGCCGCTGCAGCAGCGCATTGACCTGTTTGAGCGACAGGTCGGTGGCGGCCACGCCCTCAGGCTCGCCGACGTCGTTGCCGACGCGCTTGGTGCGCGTCGTGACCAGATCCAGGGTCTTGAAGTCGATGTAGACCGGCGTCCAGCTCAGCGGCGCCGGGTTGGCCAGTGCGGCCTGGTACCAGGGGCGCTCGCGCGGCTCGAACACCTTGTCCTCGGTGACCGGCGAGCGCATGTCGCCGGTGATACCGCTGAGGCGGTAGATGGTGCGCGGGCCGGTGCCCGCGGTGCGCACGCGCAGCTCGGCCTCCAGTTCGGAGAAGCGCCACAGGCCAAGGAAATGACCCTGGCGGTCGCCGTAGTAGACGTAATTGTTGGGATCCCGGTGCACCGAGGTCGCCAGCCAGAAGCGGTTGCGCAGCGCGTCCAGCTCGCGGGGCAGGTTCTCCGGCGCCGGCAGGCCGGTGGGGAAGGCCGCCTCCAGCACGGCATCGGCCCCGCCGACATGGCGCTCCAGCGACACGGAGATGCGGTTCACGGCCTCGACCAGGAGCTGGCCCGACAAGGTGTTCACCGTGTCGCGCCCGGCGCGCCAGGACAGCGTGCCCACCAGCAGCACCAGACCCAGCACCAAGACGACATAGGGCAGCGTCAGCAGGCTGCGCAGGCTCAGTCGGTCGGTCAGCGCCCTGATCGGCAAGGGAGGAACTCCAGGCAGGTTGAATGTGGCGGCGGCAGGTTAGCAGGGGTGGGCGCCGCGGCGTAGCCCCTCGGAGCCCCGTCATCGGGGCGTTTGGCGCGGCGCACTAGAATTCAAGGTTGCCCTGCGGTTTTTGCGGCCGCCCATCCAAGGAATTCAACGTGTTCATCTCCAACGCCTACGCCCAGGCCGCCCCGGCTGCCGCCAGTTCCGACAACGGCCTGCTCGGCATGCTGCCCCTGGTGCTGATGTTCGTCGTGCTCTATTTCGTCATGATCCGGCCGCAGATGAAGCGCCAGAAGGAGCACAAGGCCATGATCGAGGCAGTGCAAAAGGGTGACGAGGTTGTCACGGCCGGCGGCATCATCGGCAAGGTCGCCAAGCTGGGTGACAACTTCATCCACCTGGAAGTCGCCAACGGCGTCGAGCTGCAGATCCAGCGCAGCGCCGTCACCCAGGTTCTCCCTAAGGGCAGCTTGAAGTAATCGGCCCTGCGCCCATCTCCCGGGCCACGGCCGCCCGGGCGCTGCTGATTACGCCGTGCAGGCGCATACAAGGAAGTCCCCATGAACCGCTATCCGCTCTGGAAGTACGCGATCCTGCTCGTCGCGCTGCTGATCGGCACTCTTTACACCCTGCCCAATCTGTTCGGCGAAGCGCCGGCGGTGCAGGTGTCCAGTGCCAAGGTGACCGTCAAGGTCGACAACTCGATGACCACCCGCATCGAGGCCGCACTGCAGCAAGCCGGCATCAAGGCGGACTTCGTCCAGTTCGACGGCAACTCGGTCAAGGCGCGCTTTGGCGACACCGACACCCAGCTCAAGGCCAAGGACGTCATCAGCAAGGAGCTCAACCCCAATGCTGCCGAGCCGACCTACATCGTCGCGCTGAACCTGCTGTCGCGTTCGCCGCAATGGCTGGCCAGCCTGCATGCCAACCCGATGTACCTGGGCCTGGACCTGCGGGGCGGCGTGCACTTCCTGATGCAGGTCGACATGAAGGCGGCACTGACCAAGAAGGCCGAGTCGCTGACCGGCGATGCACGCAGCATGCTGCGTGACAAGAACATCCGCCACGCCGGCATCAGCCGCGACGGCAACACGGTGGTCATCGCCTTTCGCGACGCCGAACAGCGCGCCGCTGCCACCGAGTTGCTGCAGACGCAGCTGCCTGATGTCGTCTGGACGCCGCAGGGCGAAGGCAGCGAGCTGCAGCTGTCCGGCAGCCTGGCGCCCAAGGCCCAGGTCGCGGTGCAGGACGCCGCCATCAAGCAGAACATCACCACCCTGCACAACCGCGTCAACGAGCTCGGCGTGGCCGAGCCCGTCATCCAGCAGCAGGGCGCCGACCGCGTCGTCGTGCAGCTGCCGGGCGTGCAGGACACTGCCAAGGCCAAGGACATCATTGGCCGCACCGCCACGCTGGAGCTGCGCATGGTGGACGACGGCAGCGAGTCGCTGGAGGCGCTCAAGGGCAACGGGCCCGTGCCCTTCGGCACCGAGCGCTTCATCGACCGCGGCTTCGGCCCCATCATCGTCAAGCGCCAGGTGGTGCTGACCGGTGACGCCCTCGTCGATGCTCAGCCCGGCTTCGACGAGAACCACTCGCCGTCGGTCGACCTGACGCTGGACGCCAAGGGCGCCCGCATCATGAAGGACCTGTCGCGCGAGAACGTCGGCAAGCGCATGGCCATCATCCTGTTCGAGAAGGGCAAGGGCGAGGTCGTCACGGCACCGGTCATCCGCAGCGAATTGAGCGGTGGCCGCATCAAGATCAGCGGCGCGATGACGACCCAGGAAGCCAGCGACACGGCCCTGCTGTTGCGCGCCGGGTCGCTGGCCGCGCCGATGGAGATCATCGAAGAGCGCACCATCGGCCCGAGCCTGGGCAAGGAGAACATCGAGAAGGGCATCGCCAGCGTCACCTGGGGCTTTGCCGCGGTGGCCGCCTTCATGTGCGTCTACTACCTGCTGTTCGGCGTGTTCTCGTCGCTGGCGCTGGGCTTCAACCTGCTGCTGCTGATCGCGGCGCTGTCGATGATGCAGGCCACGCTGAGCCTGCCGGGCATCGCCGCCATTGCGCTGGTGCTGGGCATGGCCATCGACTCCAACGTGCTGATCAACGAGCGCGTGCGCGAGGAACTGCGTGGCGGCGAATCGCCCCAGCAGGCCATCCGCCTGGGCTACGAACGCGCCTGGGCCACCATCCTGGACTCCAACGTGACGACGCTGATCGCCGGTGTCTCGCTGCTGGTGTTCGGCTCCGGCCCGATCAAGGGCTTTGCCGTCGTGCATTGCCTGGGCATCCTGACCTCGATGTTCTCGTCCGTCGTGTTCTCGCGCGGCCTGGTGAACCTCTGGTACGGCCGCCAGAAGAAGCTCAAGAGCGTGTCCATCGGGCAGATCTGGAGGCCCGACGCCGACAAGCCCGCCGCCGAGACGACCGACGTCGCCGCCAAGGCCTGAGAAAGCTAGAACATGGAACTCTTTCGCATCAAGCGCGACCTGCCGTTGATGAAGCATGCGTTGGTCTTCAACGCGATCTCCTTCATCACCTTCGCAGCCGCCGTGTTCTTCCTGGTCACGCGGGGCCTGCATTTCTCCATCGAGTTCACCGGCGGCACGGTCATCGAGGTGGCCTACCCGCAGGCGGCCGAGATCGAGAAGACTCGCCTGGTCGTCGAGAAGATGGGCTTCGGCGAAGTGCAGGTGCAGAACTTCGGCTCTTCGCGCGACGTGATGATCCGCCTGCCCGTGCGCGGCGATATCAAGCAGACCGAGCTGGTCGGCAAGGTCTTCACCGAGCTGTGCACGGCCGAGGCCGGCACGATCAGCGAGCATCAGGAAGTGACGCCCCAGGGCGAGCAGGTCAGCAAGCAGATCTGCAGACGAGCCGATGGCGCCGAGCCGATCAAGCTGTCGCGCTCCGAGGTCGTCGGCCCGGCCGTCGGGGCCGAGCTGGCCCAGGACGCCGCCAAGGCACTGGCCGCGACGGTCATCGGCATCATGATCTACCTGGCCATTCGCTTCGAATGGAAGTTCGCGGTCGCCGGCATCATCGCCAACTTGCACGATGTGGTCATCATCCTGGGCTTCTTCGCCTTCTTCCAGTGGGAGTTCTCGCTGGCGGTGCTGGCGGCCATCCTGGCGGTGCTGGGTTACTCGGTCAACGAGTCGGTCGTCATCTTCGACCGGGTGCGCGAGGCCTTCCGCAGGTTCCGCAAGATGAACACCCACGAGGTCATCGACCACGCCATCACCTCGACGATGAGCCGCACCATCATCACCCACGGTTGCACGCAGCTGATGGTGGTGTCCATGCTGCTGTTCGGCGGGCCGACGCTGCATTACTTCGCCGTCGCGCTGACCATCGGCATCCTGTTTGGCATCTACTCCTCGGTGTTCGTGGCGGCGGCCATCGCCATGTGGCTGGGCGTCAAGCGGGAGGACCTGGTCAAGGCGGGCGTGAATCGTGACGACCCCAATGACCCGAACTCCGGGGCCGTCGTGTAGAGTGATCGCAACCCAACATTCCAGCCGCGCAGCCCTCACCAGTCCATGACCGCCGCTCGTAACCAGGCCCTGGCGACCCAGGCGCGGCGCGTCTATCTGGAAGCTCTGGTGCGCGGCATGACGCCCCTGGTCGCTGCGGTCGGCCAGGGCGCTGGCCAGCAACTGGCCCACGGCGTCCCCCACGCCATCATGATGGCCAGGCGCGACGCGGTGCAGGCCTGGCAGAAGCTGGGCCCCAACTGGCAGATGGCCGTCGTCGCGGCGCTGCGCCACGCGGCAGTGCACGGCGTCTCCGACAACGCCCGCGAGCACGACACGACCGTGCCGGCCCAGTCGGTGAAGATGAGCCTGGTCGACGACTCGACCATCGAGCGCGAGATCACCAGCTCCCGCCTGGCCCTGGTCATGATGGACCGGGCGACCTGGGAATTCACCGACCTGCGCACCCGCATGCAGGCCCTGGAGGCTCATGACGACCTGGAACCGCTGGACCTGCTGCGGGCCCATGTCGTGGCCCGCGTGGCGCTGGACGCCTGGACCCGCGTCGGCCTGGACGCGAACATCTGGCAGCTGCTGCACCATGAGCTTCACGAGGAATTCGCCCAGCTCATCAGCGAGGCCTACCACGAGACCAACCGCTGGCTGATCGCCCAGAAGGTGCTGCCCGAGGTCGATCTGCGGCCCTTCATCCGCCGCACGGCCCAGGCCGCTACGGCGGCGACGGCGACGGCCACTGGCGCGCCGGTACCGCCGCCACCGCCGGTGTCTCCCGGCCCGGGTCTCGCCCCCACGTCAGGCCCGGTGCCGATGGTCGCGGGTGGGGCATCGGCGCGCAGCAAGGCGAGCAGCCAGGCCGACGAAGTCATGGCCCAACTGCAGCGCGTGCTGGCCCGCCATGTGCCGGGCTTTCCGGTCGTCAAAAGCCAGGTGCCGGCCCGCCCGGGTGGCGGCAAGCCGAGCCTGGCCGATGTGACACCCAGCCATGCCGGTGCCCTCGGTGGTGGCAGTTCATCGAGCGGCGATGCACCCGCCTCCGTGGCCAGGCCGTCGCTGGCCGATGCGCCGCCCGTCTCCGTTTCCGCCGCCTCGCCGCGGTTGATGGGTGCCATCAAGCATGCCCAGGAGTCCTTGCAGCGCCGCCCCGGCGCAGCTGGCGGTGTGGATACCGGTGGCAGCGCCAGCGCCCCGCGTGCGCTGGAGGAGATTGGCGCGCGCAACCAGGCCTTCAAGCAGGTCCTGAAGCAGGCCGCGAGCAACCCGGCCGAACGCGCGACCATCGAGATCGTCGCCATGATGTTCCAGAGCATCCTGACCGAGGAGCGCATCCCGGCCACGGTGCGGGTCTGGTTCGCGCGGCTGCAGATGCCGGTGCTGCGGGTGGCCGTCAGCGAACCCGACTTCTTTGCCGCCGCCGACCATCCGGCGCGTCGTCTCATTGACCGCATGGGCGCGTGCGTGATGGGTTTCAACACGGCCCAGGTCAGTGGCCCGGGTTCGGAGCGCGCCAGCAACGATGCGCTGGAGCGCGAGATCAAGCGCGTCGTGCAGGTCGTCGAGGCCTATCCGGACACCGGCCGGCGGGTCTTTGCCACCGTGCTGACCGAGTTCGAGAAGTTCCTCGACCACTATTTCGAGAACGAGAACCAGGCCTCCAAGCGCGGCGTGTCGCTGGCCCAGCAGGTCGAGCAACGCGAAACCCTGGCCATCCAGTACACCATCGAGCTGCGCAAGATGCTGTCCGAGGTGCCGGTACAGGACGGCGTGCGCGACTTCCTCTTCCACGTCTGGGCCGACGTGCTGGCCGTCACGGCGGTGCGCGCGGGCGCCCAGTCCGACGTGACCAAGTCCATGAAGCGGGCCGCCGCCGACCTGATCTGGAGCGCCAGCTCCAAGGCCTCGCGCGAGGAGCGTGCCGAGGTCATCCGCCGCCTGCCGCCCCTGCTCAAGACGCTGCGCGATGGCATGAGCCACGCCGGCCTGCCGACGGACAAGCAGGACGAGCATGTGCGCCAGCTCAACAACGCATTGGCCGCCGCTTTCACGGCCAAGACGGCCGCCATCCCGCGCGAGCGCCTGGACGAGCTGATGGACCAGCTCGAGACACTGGAAGCCATGCTGCCCGAGGACATCGAAGGCGGCGACAGCCATGTCGACGAGATGCTGGTGCGCGACCTGTCCGGCCACGAATCCGAGGGCATGGAGGTCGTCGCCGAAGGCGGTTCGGCGCCGACGCCGGCCATGGTGGCCTGGGCGCGCGAGCTGCAGGTCGGCGGCTGGTTCATGCTCGACTACCGCGGCCGCAACGAGCAGGTGCAGCTGGCCTGGCGGGGCCTGCGCAAGCAACTGGCGCTGTTCGTCACGCCCAAGGGCCGCGGCGTGCTGTTCTCGCTGAACCGCATGGCCGCCTTCCTGCAGGCAGGCCTGCTGCTGCCTGCCCAGGACGAAGCGCTGACCGTGCAGGCCACGCGCAAGGCGCTGGCCAAGCTGGATGCCGATCCCGGGCAATTGCTCAAATGATTTGCGGGTCAGACTTGCGCGCGTAGCGCGCTGCTCTGACCCCAACTGATTCAGGAATTGAAAAAGGACGCCCCGGCGTCCTTTGTTCTTGGTGCATCAGCGGGTTCAGTGGATCAGCCGATCCTCGGGGGCAACGAACAGCTCGTCCAGGATCAGCGCATCGGGCTCTTCGCCCAAGCTCCAGAACACCATCAGCACGATGATCTTCAGATCTTCCAGGTCCATCGGGTTACCGGAGATGGCCATGGCGCGGTCGATGACCATCTCGCGCATCGGGCCGGGCAGCACGCCGGCCGACTCGAGGAAGCTGACGAAGCTGATCGACTCCTCGCCCAGGTGCTCCATCTCCGCGGGCGAATACACGCGCATCGCGTGTTCGCTCTGCTCGCCCTGGTAGGACTCCCCGGACGCGGCCAGACCGTCCAGCCAGGAGAGGGCCTCCTGGATTTCGTCGTTCTCGAAGCCCACCGCCGTCAGTTTTCGCGCGAGTTGCGCGTGATCGGGGCAGGCGTCCGGGCGCCAATAGGTCTCGTAGAGATAAACCAGGACATCGAACATCGTGAGGGGATGATAGCCCAGGGTCTGGCGCACTCCGGACGCGAATAACCCCTCGGATCAGGCTCTGATATCCGCGGTTAAGCTCGCCGTCTCTGCTGCCCAGCCTGTCCTCATCCCTGCCGTCGGCGCTGGAAGAGCTGGCCCGCCAGGCGGGCGATGTGTCCGTCGAGCTCCAACTCCAGCAGGGCGGCGCTGAGCTCGGCCGCCGGCCAGCCGCAGCGGGCCATCAGGGCATCCAGGCTGACCGGATCGAAACCCATGGCGTCCAGCAGCGCCTGCTGCTCGTGAGGCGTCTCGGCAGGCTCGGGCGTCACGCACAGCTTGCCCAGCGGCGGCAGCTCCTCCAGCACGTCCTGGGCCGACTCGACCAGCTTGGCGCCCTGGCGGATCAGCGCATGGCAGCCGCGGGCCTGGGGTGAATGGATGGAGCCGGGGATGGCGAACACCTCGCGGCCGGCCTCGACGGCCTGCCGGGCCGTGATCAGCGAGCCCGACTGCACGGCGGCCTCGACGACCAGGCAGCCCTGGGCCAGGCCGGCAATGATGCGGTTGCGGCGCGGAAAGTTGCCCGGCAGCACCGGGGTGCCCAGTGAGTACTCGCTGACGATGAGGCCCCCGCCGGCCAGTAGCCGCGCCGCCAGCTTCTCGTTGCGGCGCGGGTAGACCTGGTCCAGCCCGGTGCCGACGACGGCGATGGTGGCGCCGTCGGCGTCCAGGGCGCCCTCATGCGCGGCGGCGTCCACGCCCAGGGCCAGGCCCGAGACGATGGTGTAGCCACCGCGTGCCAGCGCCCGGGCGAAGGCGCGCGCGTTGTCGCCCCCCTGGGCGGTCGGGTTGCGGCTGCCGACGATGGCGATGGACGGCGCGCCCAGCAGTTCGCGCCGGCCCTGCAGCCACAGCAGCAGCGGTGGGTCGGCCGTGGCCAGCAGGCGGGGTGGGTAGTCGGCATCGCCGAGAACGAGCAGGTCATGGCCGGGTTCGGCCAACCATGCCTGGGCCTTGTCGATCAATTCGTCGAGATGGTCAGGGGGCTTGTTGAAGCCCTCGCGCTGTTTGCCCGGCAGCGCCTGGTCCAGGGCGACGGCGGGGAGTTCGAAGACAGCCTGCGGGCTGCCGGCCATGGCCAGCAGCCGCCGCGCCGCTGCCGGGCCCACGCTCTCGGTGAGCCGCAGCCAGGCGACAAGCTCGATGGGTGTCAGCATCAGCGGTTCGAAGAACCGCCGGGCCGAGCGCTGGGCCGCTCCCGAGCCGGCCCGCCTTGGCGATGTGCTTGCCGGTCAATCCGGCAAGCATCGCCGTTCCCTCGGGGGCTGAGGCCGGACACATTGCGCCCAGTGGGCGCGATGTGCCTACCGAAGGGCTGCGGCACCCGCCGCAGCGCGGTCTGCAAGACCGACCAAGGTACTCCTTGGGCGAGGGGCTCCATTCTCTAGGGCTGGGTAAAGCGGTCGCCCGGTCGAACCGGCTCTTTCACCGAGATGATCAGCGCATAGGACACGCGCTCATAGACCTCGAAGACGAACAGGATGCCGTGGCGCTCGTCGGGCAGCTTGATGGCCTCGGCCCTCTCCTGGGTCTTGTCCATGACCCTGGCGCCGTCGCGCCACAGCGCGAACACATGGCCGCGCTCGATGCCATCACGCTTGCCGCGGTTGAGCGCGACGATCTGGTTCTGGCCTGCGTTGAGTGCCTCGCCGTAGATGGCCGCGATTTGACCCGCCATGGGCTGGCTGGGCGCGTGCGGCACATACAGCTCGAGATTGCGTGCCGGTGCCGGCGCCAGGCGGTCGCCGATGCCGACCTCCTGCTTGATCTGCCGGACGGTCATCGTGGCCGGCACGATCTCGGCCTTGCCATCGGCGCCGGTGCGCTCCTCGCCCAGACGGGTCAGTTCAGCCGTGCCGACATACGGGGCCTCGTAGCCCAGGATCTCGTTGGTGGCTGGGTCGCGCAGCGGGCGGGCGTTGCGGAAGACGCGGAAGTCGGTGCCGCTGCCGAAATCGCCACGCGCATAGGCCAGTTCGCCCGGGCCGAGCAGCACATGCCCTTCCTGGGCGGCGACGATGCGCGGTGCCGTGGCCAGCGCATCAGTGTCGAAGACGACAGCGTCGGTCAGGAAGGGTTGGATCAGGTGCAGCGGGATGCTTGGGATGGGGCTGGAATCCAGCGCCGAAATGCGCATCTGCGGCCGCAGCTTGACCACGCCATTGCCGGCCGTACTGCCGCCGACGCCCTGTGCCAGTTGCAGCCGGGCCCGGCCATCGACCTTGACCAGCAGCAGCACCTGGCCCGGGTAGATCAGGTGGGGGTTGCGAATCTGGTCGCGGTTCATGCCCCAGAGCTCGGGCCAGCGCCAGGGGCTTTTCAGGAACAGCTTGGAGATGTCCCAAAGCGTGTCGCCTGGCTGCACCGTGTGGCTGTCCGGCGCATTGGGCGCCAGTTCGGCCAGGGGCACGCCCGCGGACGCGACCTGATCGGCGACGCGTCGCTGTTCGGCGGTGACGGGCAGCTTGCTGGTTTGCGCCCAGGCTGAGGTCGCCGTCGCGAGGGCGAGGCAGGTCGCAAGGACTGCGAAGTGGGCTGGGCGGGCAACGGGCATCTGGCGCGGTCTCCGAGGGGATTGCCGGATCGGCGAAAATCCAGGCGATTCTGCCCGCAATCACCGGGGGCAACCAACAACCGCTAGCGCTCGTTTGCGAGTGCTTACAAGGCGCCATGGCCCAACTGCACATCCTTCGCTACCCCGACCCGCGTCTGCACACCGTTGCCAAACCGGTGGCCGCCGTGGACGAGCGCATCCGCCAGCTCGTCGATGACATGCTGGAAACCATGTACGCCGCCGATGGTGTCGGCCTGGCCGCGACGCAAGTCGATGTGCATGAGCGCGTCATCGTCATCGACACGTCGCAGGATCGCGACACCCCGCGCGTGCTGATCAATCCCGAGCTGGTTCGTCTCAGCGAGCGCATGGTCGAGGGCGAGGAAGGCTGCCTGTCGGTGCCGCAGATCTACGACAAGGTGCCGCGCCACGCCGAGGTCACCGTGCGCGCCACCAACCGCGACGGCGAGGTCTACGAGTTCGAGGCCGATGGCCTGCTGGCCGTGTGCGTGCAGCACGAGATGGATCACCTGCTGGGCAAGGTCTTCGTCGAATACCTGAGCCCGCTCAAGCGCGACCGCATCAAGACCAAGATGGTCAAGAAGACGCGCGAGGAAGAGCTCGAGGCCAAAAAGCGCAACCAAAGGTTGTGATGCGCGTCGTCTTTGCTGGCACGCCAGAATTCGCTGCCGTTGCGCTGGACGCGTTGCTGGCTGCCGGTTTTGCCGTGCCGCTGGTGCTGACCCAGCCCGATCGCCCGGCCGGGCGTGGCATGAAGCTGCAGGCTTCGGCGGTCAAGCAACGCGCCGTTGCGGCCGGCATCCCGGTCGCCCAGCCGCAGGGCCTGAAACTGGACGGCAAATATGCCGCTGACGCGGCTGCGGCGCGCGAGGCGTTGCGGGCGGCAGATGCCGACGTGATGGTCGTCGCCGCCTATGGCCTCATCCTGCCGCAGTGGGTGCTGGACACCCCGCGCCGCGGCTGCCTGAACATCCACGCCTCGCTGTTGCCGCGCTGGCGCGGTGCCGCGCCCATCCACCGTGCCATCGAGGCTGGCGACGCCGAGACCGGCATCACCATCATGCAAATGGATGCGGGCCTGGATACCGGCGACATGCTGCTGATCGGCCGCGAGACCATCCGCGCCGACGACACGACCGCGGCCCTGCATGACCGGTTGGCCGAACTGGGCGGTCGCCTGATTGTCGAGGCTCTGCAGGCGCCCAGCCTGGCGCCGACGCCCCAGCCCGACGAGGGCGTCACCTACGCGCACAAGATCGAGAAGGCCGAGAGCGCCATCGACTGGACGCTGCCCGCTGTCGTGATCGAGCGCCGGCTGCGCGCCTTCGATCCCTTCCCCGGCGGCCAGGCGACACTGGCCGGCGAGGCGCTCAAGGTTTGGCGGGCCGAGGTCGTTGAAGGCCGGGGTAAGCCGGGTGAAGTCATCGCCGCCGGGCCGGAGGTTGCTTGTGGTGAAGGCGCTTTGAAACTGACCGAACTGCAACGCGCCGGGGGCAAGCGCGGGCCGGCTTCGACCTTCCTCCAGGCCCGGCCGATTGCCGTCGGCGAACGCTTCGACGCTTGAAACCCCGGGTGCGTGGCACCATCTCCCACGTATTCCTGACTTCCGGGCCGGTGACATGTTCAATCTGGTGAAAACCGCTGTCCTGATGGCCGCCATCACGGCGCTGTTCATGGCCGTCGGGTCCTGGATCGGCGGCCAGGCCGGCATGCTGATCGCGTTGCTGGTGGCCGTTGGCATGAATTTTTTCGCCTACTGGTTTTCGGCCGACATGGTCCTGCGCATGTACAACGCCCGGCAGGTCGACGAGAGCACGGCGCCACAGTTCTATCGGATGGTTCAGGAACTGGCGCAACGGGCCGGTCTGCCCATGCCCAAGGTCTATTTGATCGACGAGGAAGCACCGAACGCCTTCGCGACCGGCCGCAACCCGGAGCATGCCGCCGTCGCGGCAACGACGGGCATCCTGCGCGTACTGTCCGAGCGCGAGTTGCGTGGTGTCATGGCCCATGAACTGGCCCATGTGGCGCACCGGGACATCCTCATCAGCACCGTCAGCGCGACGATGGCCGGCGCGATCTCGATGCTGGCCAACTTCGCCGGGCTGTTCGGCGGCCGCGACGAGAACGGCCGGCAGACCAATGTCATCGCCAGCATTGCGATCGCGTTGCTTGCACCACTGGCCGCCACGGTGATCCAGATGGTCATCAGCCGCGCCCGCGAGTTCGAGGCCGACCGCGGCGGCGCGGAACTCTCCGGCGACCCGGCCGCGCTGGCCTCGGCCCTGGACAAGATCCACCGCTACGCTCAGGGCATTCCGATGGCACCCGCCGAGGCTCACCCGGAGACGGCGCAGATGATGATCATGAACCCGCTGTCCGGTGGTGGCCTGCGAGGGCTGTTCTCCACCCACCCGTCGACCGAGGAACGCGTCACGCGCCTGCTCGCGATGGCCAGGCGCTGACTCGCCGTGACCTCAAGTTGCAGCCGCGCCGGCCGATAGCTGAGCCCATGAAGCGCCTTCTTCTTGCCCTGCCCCTGCTCGCAGCCCTGTCGGCCTGCGAGCAGCTTGGCATCGACGACCCCGCCAAAGTGGCCGCTGCCAAGGAAGCCGAGGGCAAGGCCATCGGCAGCGCCTGCCGGCATGCGATGCGTGCCATCGAGGACTGCTACGTCCTCAACCCCAAGGCCCAGAAGGCCGCCGTCTACACCGGCTGGCGCGAGATGGACGAGTACATGCGTGAGAACAAGCTCGAGGGCGTCGCGCCCGTCGTGCCGCGCCCGGGCTCGGTCAAGCCGTCGGCCGACGAGCCAGAGGCCAAGCCGGTCGAGAAAGCCGCTGAAAAGGCGTCTGAAAAGGGCGGCGACAAGGCCAAGGGCCACTGATCCGGCACCGCCAGACGCATTTCGCCCCTTCCATCCTGCGCACTGTCGCGTTGGTCAGGTCCGTCCCGGCGCCGCTTGGCACCATGGGAACCATCAAAACCCGATGGAGCCCGACATGAACACCTCCCGCCGTCTCTTTGCCCTCGGTCTCGTGGCCGCCGCCATGTTCAGCGGCTCCGCCCAGGCCTGGAGCTGGACCATCAACAGCGAGCGCGTCAACGGCAATGGCGACATCGCTACCGAGGCCCGCGACACGGGCGCCTTCGACGGTGTCGCGCTGACCGGCGGCTTCAACGTCGTCATCCGCCAGGGTTCGGGCAACAAGGTCGAGGTCAAGGCCGACCGCAACCTGCTGCCCCTGATCGAAACCCGCGTCGTCGACGGCAGCAAGGGCCGCACGCTGGAGATCTCGCCCAAAAAGGGCGTCAATGTGCACAGCTCGACCAACCCCAGCCTGACCATCGAGATGCCGGCCCTGCGCTCGATCGCTGTGGCCGGCTCCGGCACCGTCAAAGTCGAGGCCATGAAGACGGCCGGCGTCGACGCCTCCATCGCCGGCTCCGGCGACATCCGCTTCGCGGGCCTGGACGCCGAACGCCTGGGGATGAAGGTCAGCGGCAGTGGTGACATCGTCGCGGCCGGCCGCTGTGCCAGCGCCCAGGTGACCATCGCCGGCAGCGGCGACGTGAAGGCGGCCGACCTGGTGGCGGAAGACGTCAAGGTCAGCATCGCCGGTAGCGGCGACGCCCAGGTCAACGCGACCAAGCGCCTGAACGTGTCCATCGCCGGCTCGGGTGACGTGAAGTACGCGGGCTCGCCGGAGATTTCGTCCTCCGTCGCCGGCAGCGGCAAAGTCCGTCGCATCGGGCAGTGATTTGAGGGCCTGTTCGCCCGACAGCGATGGGTCGCGAAGGCCCGCCGCCAGGGGCCAATCAAGGCGCAGTGCGCCGCCCGCACTCGTGTGCGGGCAAGGGATGCAACGCCGAGTGGCCCCTGGCGGCGGACCTTCCCTTCGGGTTGTGGCCAGAAAGACTGCGCGCGGCGTTGCAAATCCTCGCCGGGCAACCGGCCCGGCTGCGGTTTGCGCCTTGCTCGCAGCCTTTCTTGCCACAACGCGACCCATTGCTGTCGGGTGAACAGGCCCTATGCCGCCGACAATGGCGGCATGAGTCTGACTTCCAGGTTGCGCGCGCTCGCGGCCGACCCTGATTTCCGCCACGGCGCGCGCGACATGGCCTCGCCCTCCCTGGGCCTGGCCGCCTGGGGCCTGGTGACCGGTGTGACCATGGTCAAGAGTGGGCTCAGCATCCCGCTCGCCATGGGCATGTCGCTGCTGGTGTTCGCCGGCAGCGCGCAACTGACGGCCCTGCCGCTGATCGCCTCCGGCGCGCCGCTTTGGGTGCTGCTGGCCACGGCCTTCTGCGTCAACCTGCGCTTCGTCATCTTCAGCGCGCAATGGCGCAACTACTGGGCCCAGCTGCCCAGGGTGCGCCGGCTGCTGAGCGGCTATTTCGCGGCCGACCTGAACTTCGTCTACTTCGTCAAGCGCTATCCGGACCCCGTGCCGGTACCCGGCCAGCAACGCTATTTCTGGGGCGGCGTGGCCGTCAACTGGCCGACCTGGCAGGCCTGCTCCTTCGCCGGCATCCTGCTGGCCGACCGCATCCCGCCGCACTGGGGTATTGGCTTCGCCGGCGTATTGGCGTTGCTGGGGCTGTCCTACTCGTTGCTGACCGAGAAGGTGCTGTGGTGGGTGGCTGTGACGGCCGGCGCTGTGTCGATTGCGACCTATGCATTGCCGCTCAAGCTCAACATCCTGTGCGCCATCTTTGCGGCGGGCGCCGTAGGCTGGTGGCTGGACACGCGGAAGGGCAAGGCATGAGCGACGCGATGACCTGGGTGGCGCTGTTCGGCCTGGCCGGCATTTCCGTGTTGACGCGCAGTTTCTTCATGATCGGCGAGAAGCCCCTGCCCATTCCGGACTGGCTGCGCGAGCTGCTCAAGGTCGCGCCGCTGGCGGCCCTGGTCGCGGTCGTCGCGCCCGAGATCTTCATGACGCAGGGCCAGCTCATCACGACCTGGCAGGACGCGCGCTGGCCCGCGGCAGTGGCGGCGACGGCCTACTACTTCTGGCGCAAGGGCATCCTGGGCACCATCCTCGTCGGCATGGCGGTCATGCTGCCTTTGAAGCTCGGCCTCGGCTGGTAACTGTTGGCCCCTCGCCCAGTCTTACCTGCTGAACGCGGGCAAGCCTGGTCGGTCCCCCGTGGGGACGGCGATGCTCGCGGCATTGAGCCGCAAGCACATCGCCTGCGGGCCGGCTTGGGGCGGCCCAGCGCCGGTCCGCGGTTACAACGCCGTACGGTGGAGAGCAGAGGCGAGAATCGAGGCAGTTCTTCTCATCAACTGCCCGCCCACCATGAACGTCATCCGCTTCTCCGACCTGATCGCCGCCGGCAAGGTGGCCGGCCAGCGCGTCTTCATCCGCGCCGACCTCAACGTGCCGCAGGACGACGCCGGCAAGATCACCGAGGACACCCGCATCCGCGCATCGTTGCCGGCCATCAGGATGGCGCTGGACGCTGGCGCCGCCGTCATGGTCACCTCCCACCTGGGCCGCCCGACCGAAGGCGAGTTCAAGCCTGAAGATTCGCTGGCCCCCGTGGCCGAACGCATGGCCGAGCTGCTGGGCCGCCCGGTGCCGCTGCAGCGCGACTGGGTCGACGCCGTCTCCGTCGCGCCGGGCCAACTGGTGCTGCTGGAGAACTGCCGCGTCAACAAGGGCGAAAAGAAGTGCAGCGAGGAGCTGTCCAGGAAACTGGCTGCCCTGTGCGACATCTTCGTGCACGACGCCTTCGGCACGGCCCACCGCGCCGAGGCCACGACCTACGGCATCGCCAAGTACGCCAAGATCGCTTGCGCCGGCCCGCTGCTGGCCGCCGAGATCGACGCCATCACCAAGGCCTTGGCCAACCCGCGCCGCCCGCTCGTCGCCATCGTTGCCGGCTCCAAGGTGTCGACCAAGCTGACCATCCTGCAAGCCCTGGCGAGCAAGGTCGACGGCCTCATCGTCGGTGGCGGCATCGCCAACACCTTCATGCTGGCCGCAGGCCTGAAGATCGGCAAGTCGCTGGCAGAGCCGGATCTGATTGACCAGGCCAAGGCTGTCATCGAAGCAATGGCTGCGCGTGGCGCCGACGTGCCCATCCCTGAGGACGTCGTGACGGCCAAGACCTTCTCCGCCGGCGCCACGGCGGCGGTCAAGGCGGCCACCGACGTGGAAGACGACGACCTCATCCTGGACATCGGCCCCAAGACGGCCGCCAAGCTGGCCGAGAAGCTCAAGGCCGCCGGCACCATCGTCTGGAACGGCCCGGTCGGCGTGTTCGAATTCCCGGCCTTCGCCCATGGCACCGAGGCCATCGCCCGCGCGATTGCCGAGAGCGTTGCCTTCAGCATCGCTGGCGGCGGCGACACGCTGGCCGCGATTGCCAAGTACGGCATCGAGAAGGACGTGGGCTACATCTCCACAGGCGGTGGCGCCTTCCTGGAAGTGCTGGAAGGCAAGACCCTGCCGGCCTTCGAGATCCTCAGCAAGCGCGCCGCCGGTTGATGGCGCGCGGCGGCGCACCCGCTCCTGCGCTGCTGGCCGCCGTCGCCTTGGGCGCGGCGGCACTGAACCAGTTGTTCTGGCTGATGCCCCTGGCGTTGATGCTGGGGCTGCCGGCGCTCTGGTGGGGCAATGCCTTCATCGCTGGCCTGGCTGTCGTGGCTTTCCTGGTGCTGGCCTGGGTGTTACAGCCGCGCCAGCCCTCGCCGCCGCACGAGTTGCGGCCGGATGAGGCGCCCCAGCTGTTTGAGCGGGTGAATGCGCTGGCCGATGCGCTGCAGGCGCCGCGCGTGCATGCAATCGCCTTGGACGATGAGCTCAATGCCGGGGCGCTGGAGCTGAATCGCGGTGTCTCGCTGCGCCCGGTGAGGCGGGTGCTCGTGTTGGGGCGGCCCTTGCTCGCTGCGCTTGATGTGCCCGCCGCCGAGGCCGTCATCGCCCACGAGCTCGGGCATTTCTCGCGCCGCCATGGCCGCCTGGGCCATTGGCTGTATCGCACCCGCCAATCCTGGGAAGCTTTGAGCCAGTTGGAGGATGGCGACGCCCCTGTCGCGGCCAGCTCGCCCTGGGAGCGTGCGGCGGCCGGTTTCGCGAACCGTTTCCTGCCCTGGTTCGACCGCCTCAGCTTTGCCCACATGCGTCGCTGCGAGTTCGAGGCCGATGCGCTGGCCGCCCAGGTTGCCGGGCCGGTTGAACTGGCGCGTGCGCTGGTACAGCTGCAGCGACTGCAGGCGCCGCGTGCCTTGATCGGCGACACGGTGCGGCGGCGCTGGATGCGTGAGCACGCAGAGCCGCCCGTCGATTTGTTGGCGCGTGAGGTGGCTGCCTGGCGCGAAGCGGCTCAAGGTGTCGACGCGGTGCAGGACACCTCCGGCTCCGGCACCCACCCGCCTCTGGCTCAGCGTCTCGCCGCGCTGGGCGTCGTGGCCCCGGACGGATCTTGGCCGTCGGTGGTTGCCGCCGATTGGTTGCCCGAGGCCGTTGCGCAGGGGACGCCGGCCGACGTTGCGGCAGCCCTGCTGCGCTGGCACATGGGCCATCGGCTGTTGCGCGAGCTGGTGCCAGGGCCGGAGGCAACGCCAGCGCGTCGCCTGCAGCTGGCGCTGACGCTGGGCGAGCCCACACAGGCGCTCGCCCAGGTGCTCGGAGATTCGCCGCTGGAGCTGCTGCTGCGCGCGCGTGTCGAGATCCAGGCGCAGCGTCGCGATTCGGCGCGGCAGTTGCTGGAAGCCTGCCGCGCGCACAAGACCGCCGAACGCGACGTGGCCACGGCCTGGCTGGTGGCCGACGAGCTAGGAGCGAATGCCGAGGAGCGGCATCGCCATGGGGGCTGGCTGCGCCTGGTACGCGCGCGCCGGGAAGCTGCGCTGGAACAACTCGCCGCCGACCGTGAGCAGGGCAAGGTCGACCTCGCGCCATTGCCAGCCACCGATGGCGCAGCACTGGGTGGCGCTCTGCAGAAGCATCCCGCGGTGCGGGAGGCCTGGCTGTTTGGCCAGACCGCGGCTGCCCAGGGCGTGTCCTACCAGGCCGCGGTGCTGCTGTTGCGCGTGGATGCCGCGGCTACGCTTGAGCTGGGGCTCGACGAGGATTCGTTGGCCGAACTCGCCCACGAGCTGTTGGCCTGGGTATCGCCGCCGGGGCAACTGCGTCTGGTATTGACCCGCTACACGACGGAAGGCTTGATGCCGAAATTGGGCGCCGCCCTGGCCGCGAAACCCGCCACGCGCCTGTTCTGAGCCGGGCCGATTTCACGCGCCGGGTCTGTCAGCCTCGCCGGTCGAGGGCTCGCGTCTCCACAATTGCCGCATGGTCCTGCGCTGGCTTCTCGCCCTGCTCGTCGTCGCGACGCTGCTGGGCCTTTATGCCAATGAGCATTGGATGACGAGGCGCCTGGCGCTGGACGGCCGCGCGCCGCGCCAGAGCCTGCAGGCAGTCGACGACCGCGGCAGTGGCGGGCGCAGCCAGGCCGACCTGGTCAAGAGCCAGGACGGTGGCCCCGTCGAGATGCGGTGTGAGATCCGGCAGGGTTTCGAATGGCCGTTCTGCGAGCTGCAGATCGAACTGCTCAAGCACGACCTGGATCTGAGCGACTTCAGCCACATCCGCCTCTGGCTGCATGTCGAAGGCCCGACGCTGGACCACAGCGCGCCGCAGGTGCGCGTCTTCCTGCGCAATTTCGATCCCGCCTATTCCGCCAAGGGCGGCGCCCTCAACCTCAAGCCCCACGAGGTCGTCTTCGCGCCCGGCGCCCAACCGGTGCCGGTGGAGTTGCGGCTGTCGCAGTTCATGGTCAGTTCCTGGTGGGCGCAAAGCCACCCCTTGCCCGTGCCGCTGATGGGCCCACAGCTGGATCGCATCCGCGTCTTCAGCCTGAGCACCGGCGGCCAGGCGGCGCCGGGCGTGCATCTCATCCGGCTGGAGCGCGCCGAGCTGATCGGCAACTGGGTGGCGCCCGAGACCTTCCGCCTTGGTCTCGTGGGCCTGTGGATGTTCAGCCTGCTGGGCTATCTGGCCTGGGAGAGCTGGACGGTTCATGGGCGCTTGCGGCGCTCGATGAAGCGCTCGCGGGCGCTGGAGAAAATGGCCTTGCGCGACCCGCTGACGCGTGTGGCCAATCGCGATGGCCTGACCCGTGCGATGGAGTTGCTGCTGCAGGTGCAGGGCGACATGAGCTTCCCGCTGTCGGTCGTGTTTGTCGACGTCGATCACTTCAAGCGCGTCAATGACGGTCATGGCCATGAGGTGGGCGACCAGGTGCTGGTGCTGCTGGCCCGCACGCTGCGCGCCAACCTGCCGCGTGATGATCTGCTGGCGCGCTGGGGCGGCGAGGAGTTCGTCATCGTCATGCCGCAGACGCCGGCCGAGGAGGCCGTGGCCGTGGCCGAGCGGCTGCGCCAGGTGCTCGCGCGCGTTGAGTGGCCAGCCGAGTTGAAGGTCACTGCGAGTTGGGGCGTGGCACAGGCTGTGGTGGCGGCGGATGTGGAGGCTGCTTTGCGCGAGGCCGACCAAGCCATGTACCGTGCCAAGCATGAGGGGCGAGATCGGGTGATATCGGCTTCGGCATAGATCGCCAAAAAACCAGCATCGGCGGGGGCTGAAACGCGGCGTAACCTTGAGGGTTCCTCCCTGCAGAGTCACCCTCATGGAAAAGAACAACGCTCCCTTGTCACCCGCCGAAGCCGCACTGCGCGACGCCGCCCTCGACTACCACCGCAGCCCGACGCGCGGCAAGATTTCCGTCACGCCCACCAAGGCCCTGAGCAACCAGCGCGACCTGTCGCTGGCCTACTCGCCGGGGGTGGCCTATCCCTGCCTGGACATCGAGCGGGACCCGTCGCTGGCGGCCGACTTCACGTCTCGCGGCAACCTGGTGGGCGTCATCACCAACGGCACCGCCGTGCTGGGTCTGGGCGACATCGGCCCGCTGGCCGCCAAGCCCGTGATGGAAGGCAAGGGCTGCTTGTTCAAGAAGTTCGCCGGCATCGACGTGTTCGACATCGAGCTGGCAGAGCGTGACCCGGACAAGCTCATCGACATCATCGCGGCGATGGAGCCGACGCTGGGCGGCATCAACCTCGAGGACATCAAGGCGCCCGAGTGCTTCTACATCGAGCGCGAGCTGTCCAAGCGCATGAACATCCCGGTCTTCCACGATGACCAGCACGGCACCGCCATCATCTCGTCGGCCGCACTGCTCAACGGCCTGGAGCTGGTGGGCAAGGACATCGCCAAGGTCAAGGTGGCAGTGTCCGGCGCGGGGGCCGCGGCCATCGCCTGCCTGGACGTGATGGTGGGCCTGGGTGTGAGGCGCGACAACGTCTTTGTCTGCGACTCGCGCGGCGTCATCCAGTCGGAGCGTGAGGACGCGAAGGCCGGCAAGCTGGATGAATCCAAGCAGCGCTATTGCCAGATCACGGCGGCGCGTACGCTGGCCGACGTGGTCGATGGCGCCGACGTCTTCCTCGGCTGCTCGGCCGCCGGCGTGCTGACGGCGGACATGGTCAAGACCATGGGCACCCAGCCCATCATCCTGGCGCTGGCCAACCCCGAGCCCGAGATCCGCCCCGAGCTGGCCAAGGCCGTGCGGCCGGACTGCATCATGGCCACCGGCCGCAGCGACTACCCCAATCAGGTCAACAACGTCCTGTGCTTCCCCTATATCTTCCGCGGCGCGCTGGATTGCGGCGCCACCAAGATCACCGAGGGCATGAAGCTGGCCTGCGTGCGCGAGATCGCGGCGCTGGCCAAGGCGGAGACGTCGGATGAAGTGGCCGCGGCCTACGCCGGCCAGGAGCTGGCCTTCGGCCCGGAATATCTGATCCCCAAGCCCTTCGACGCGCGGCTGATCCTGCGCATCGCGCCAGCGGTTGCGGCGGCGGCGGCGGCCGACGGTGTCGCGACGCGACCGGTGACGGACCTCGTCGCCTACCGCCAGTCGCTGGAACGCTTTGTCTACCAGACCGGCATGTTCATGCGCCCCGTGTTTGCCACCGCCAAGGCCGAGTGCGCCCGCGTCATCTACGCCGAGGGAGAGGACGAGCGCGTGCTGCGCGCCGTGCAGGTGGCGCTTGACGAGGGCCTGTGCAAGCCGACGCTGATCGGCCGACCGGCGGTGCTCAAGGCGCGCATCGAGCGGGCTGGCTTGCGGCTGAAGCTGGGTGAAGACGTCGCCGTCATCGACCCCGAGGACGACCCGCGCTTTCGCCAGTACTGGGAGGCCTACTACGCCCGCATGAAGCGCAACGGCTTCACGCCGGAGATGGCCAAGTCGGCCGTGCGGCGCTCCAACACGGCCATCGGCGCGCTGGCCATCGAGCTGGGCGACGCCGACGCGATGATCTGCGGCATGGTCGGCCGCTTCGACCGCCACCTGGAGCAGGTGCGCGACCTCGTCGGCCTGCGTGAAGGCGCGCGCCAGTTCGCGGCGATGAACGCGCTGATCCTGGAGCAGATGACGCTCTTCATCACCGACACCTTCGTCAACGACGACCCGACCGCCGAAGAGTTGGCCGACATCGCCGCGATGGCTGCCGATGAGGTGAGGCGCTTTGGCCTCCCGCCCAAGCTGGCCTTTGTCAGCCACTCGATGTTCGGCTCATCCACCCGCCCATCGGCGCTGAAGATGCGCCGCGCTTACGAACTGTTTGCCGCTGCTCACCCCGAAGTCGAGTGCGACGGCGAGATGCATGGCGACGCTGCGCTGTCCGAGAGCGTGCGCCAGGCTTTCCTGCCCGACAGCAAGCTCAAGGGCGCCGCCAACCTGCTGGTCCTGCCGACGCTGGACGCGGCCAATATCCTCTTCAACGTGCTGAAGATCAGCGCCAGTCACGGCGTGACGGTCGGTCCCATCCTGCTGGGCGCCGCAGCACCCGTGCACATCCTGACGCCGTCCGCCACCGTGCGCCGCATCGTCAACATGACGGCTCTGGCGGTTGCGGACGTGCGGGAAGCCCGCGAGGCCCGTTCAGCGCAGGGCTGAACTGGGCGAGGGCCACGCCGGCGAGGATGACGCCGGCGCCGAGCAGCTTGGCCGCGCTGAACTGCTCGCCGCCCCACAGCCAGGCGATCAGGCCAGCCACCAGCGGCATCAGGTAGATCAGCGGCGCGGTGCGGGCCACGCCGCGTTTTTCGTTGGCCCAGCCCCAGGCCAGCCAGCCCAGGAAGCCGCCGCCGACGACCTGCCAGGCCAGGCCCGGCCACACCCACGTGGGCTGCGTTGCCCAGTCCATGGACATCAGCGCTGGCGAGCACCACAGCAGCATCGGCAGCGTGCACACGAGGCTGCCATAACCCAGCACCGTCACACCGCCGTGGTGCTGGATCAGCGGCTTGCTCGCCACCGTGTAGTAGCTGAAGAGGGCGGCGGCTGCCAGCAGCGTCAGGTCGCCCAGGCCGGCCTGCCAGTCGGCGGCGAGCAGCTTGTCCGATGTGAAAACCAATGCGCCGGTGGCCGCCATCGCCACGCCGACGACCTGGCCCGCGGAGAGTTTCTCCACGCCGGTTGCGCGCAGGATCAGCAGTGTGAACACCGGCCCGCAGGCCAGCAGCACGCTGGCGCTGAAGGCGGTGGAGCCCTGCATGCCGTAGGCCGACAGCAACAGGTGCAGGCCTTGGCCGATCAGCGTCAATCGCACCAGCGGCCAGACTTCGCCGCGGTCCAGTCGCGGCCAGCGCATGCCGAAACGCCAGCACAGCAGGGCCACGGCACAGAAGGGCATCAGCAGGTAGCGCAGCCCCAGGAAACCCGTCGGGCCGACCTGGTTGAACAAGGCCTTGGACAGTGGGAAATTGACGCCCCAGGTCAGCACGACGGCCATAGCGGCGATCAATGGAGCGAGCTGGCGGTCCTTCATATCGGCTAGCATATTCTCATATGAGAGAAGAATTCTCTGAATTGAGCGAAGAGGGGCAGTTCGAGCGTCAACTGGCCGAGCGGCTGGCTGCGCTGCGCACGGCCGCCGGCTGGTCGCTGGACGAGTTGGCTTTGAAAAGCGGCGTCAGCCGCGCAACGCTGAGCCGGCTGGAGCGCGCCGAGACCAGCCCGACGGCGACGCTGCTGTCGCGCCTGGCCCGCGCTTACGGCCTGCCGTTGAGCCGCCTGCTCGCCGAAGCCGAGGCCTTGCCCGTGCGCCTGCTGCGCGCCGCCGACCAGCCACGCTGGCACGACGTGCAGAGCGGCTTCGAGCGACTGATGCGCTGTCCGCCCCTGGCCGGCTTCGCGACCGAGGTCATCGAGGGCCGTCTCGCGCCCGGCGCCGAGCTGGCCTACGACGAGCCCACCGTCGCGCGCCTGGAACACCACCTGTGCCTGCTGGAAGGCCGGCTGCGGCTGACTCTGCAGGGGCAGGTCTTCGAGCTGGGCGCTGGCGACTCGATCAGCTTTCGCTGCCTTGGGCGCAGCGTTTTCACCAACCCCGGGGCCGAATCAGCGCGCTATCTGCTCGCGATGACGGTGCCTTCCCTGTAACTGGTATCCAACCACCATGAATTCCGAACTGCCCGCCCGCCTTGCGCCGCTGGACCCCGGTCACCCCGATGCGCGGCGTCTGATCGCGCTGTCCGAGGCCTATATGGGCGCGCTCTATCCCAGCGAGAGCAACCACTTCGAGCCCGCCGATGGCCTGCGCCCACCGCAGGGCAGCTTCTACGGGCTGTGGCGTGGCGAGCAGCTCGTCGGCTGCGGCGGCGTCAAGCACTTCGACGCGGACGGCTATGGAGAGATCAAGCGTCTTTTCGTGCTGGATAGCGAGCGTGGCCGTGGCGTCGCCCGGCAGCTGATGGCGCAGTTAGAGGCCGAGCTGACCGAACGCGGCCTGCGGATCGCGCGGCTGGAGACCGGTATCCACCAGCCCGAGGCCCTGGCGTTGTACCGGCGTCTGGGCTACTCGGAGCGCGGGCCCTTCGGCGGCTACACGCCTGATCCATTGAGCTCCTTCTTCGAGAAGGTGTTGGGTTGAAACACGACGAAACTCGCGCGAGGCTTGGCGGACCATAATTCCGCGCCTTCCAAGAATCGAGACAGCCATGACCCGCGCCACCAAGATCGTCGCCACCCTCGGCCCTGCTTCCAACACGCCGGAGATCCTGGAGAAGATGATCCGCGCCGGCGTCGACGTCGTGCGGCTGAACTTCTCCCACGGCAAGGCGCAGGACCACATCGACCGCGCGACCATGGTCCGGGAAGCCGCGCAACGTGTCGGCAAGTCGGTGGCCATCATGGCCGACCTGCAGGGCCCCAAGATCCGCGTCGGCAAGTTCGAGGGCGGCAAGATCGAGCTGATCCCCGGCGCGCCCTTCATCCTGGACGCCGACCGCACCGAGCTGGGCAACCAGGACATCGCCAGCCTCGACTACAAGGAACTGCCGCGTGACGTGAAGCCCGGCGACACGTTGCTGCTCAACGACGGCCTGCTGGTGCTGACCGTCGAGTCCGTGCGCGGCGCGCAGGTCCACACCATCGTCAAGCTCGGCGGCGAGCTGTCCAACAACAAGGGCATCAACAAGCAGGGCGGCGGCCTGACGGCGCCGGCACTGACAGCCAAGGACATGGACGACATCAAGACCGCGATGTCCTTCCAGTGCGAATACCTGGCCGTCAGCTTCCCCAAGAACGCCACCGACATGGAAATGGCGCGCCAGCTCGCCAACGTGGCCGGCGAGGCTTATCGCCACAAGCCGGCCATGATCGCCAAGATCGAGCGCTACGAAGCCATCCCTCACCTCGAGGCCATCCTGAAGGCCAGCGACGGCATCATGGTCGCGCGTGGTGACCTGGCCGTGGAAGTGGGCAACGCAGCCGTGCCGGCGCTGCAAAAGCGCATGATCAAGATGGCCCGCGAACTGGACAAGGTGTCCATCACGGCCACGCAGATGATGGAATCCATGATCGTCAACCCGGTGCCCACGCGCGCCGAGGTCAGCGACGTGGCCAACGCCGTGCTGGACGGCACCGATGCCGTCATGCTGTCCGCCGAGACGGCTGCCGGCAAATACCCCATCGAGACCGTCGAGCAGATGGCCAACATTGCGCTGGAAGCCGAGCGTGCCGAGTTTGTCAGTCTCGACACCGACTTCGCTGGCCGCCAGTTCGGCCGCATCGACCAGTCCATCGCCATGGGCGCGCTGTTCACCGCCTACCACCTGGGCTGCAAGGCCATCCTGGCCCTGACCGAATCCGGCTCGACGGCACTGTGGATGAGCCGCCACCGCATCCAGGTGCCCATCTTCGGCTTGACGACCCAACCGGTCAGCCAGCGCAAGATGGCGCTCTACCGCAATGTGCTGCCGCTGTTGATGCCCAAGTTCGAGGACCGCGACGTGGCCCTGGCCGCCGCGGAAAAGATCCTCGTCGAGCGCGGTGTGCTGATGCCCGGCGACACCTATGCCATCACCTGCGGCGAGCCGATGGGCTACCCCGGCGGCACCAACATGCTGAAGGTCTGCCGGGTCGGCTGATGCCCTAGTGGCTGTGGCCGACGTGGCTCTTGGGCGGTAGCTCGGCGCCCGGCCCGGCCAGCCCTTCGAGGATGGCGCAGGCCGGCTCGTTGCCCTGGCAGCGGGCGCGCAACGCGCGCAATTCCTTCTCCAGTTCCTGCAGCGCCGTGATGCGCGCGCTGACGTGGTCGATGTGCGCGTCCAGCAGCGCATGCACACCTGCTCCGTTGGCGCCACCGTGCCCGTCGCCCTGCAGCGCCAGCAGCGCCCGCACCTCAGCCAGGTTCATGTCCAGCGAGCGGCAGCGGCGGATGAAGTGCAGGCGCTCGACATCAGGCGGGCCATAGACGCGGTATCCAGCATCCGTGCGCGGTGGCGGCGCCAGCAGGCCCTCGCGCTCATAGTGGCGGATGGTGTCGACCTTTGTTCCGGTCAGGCGGCTGAGTTCTCCGATACGCATGTGACGATTCTCGGCTTGACTCTGGTGTGGCTCCAGGGTTTGCAATAGCGGCAGTTTTCAGCCAAGGTCTTCTCCACCATGAGCCACGCCTGCCACCACCATCACGATGAACCCAGCCCCGGCAATTCGCCGGCCTACCGCCGCGTGCTGTGGGCGGCACTGCTGATCAATGCGGCCATGGCCGTCGTCGAGATCACGACCGGCTGGCGCGCCGGGTCGCTGTCGCTGTGGGCCGATGCGCTGGATTTCATCGGCGACGCAGCCAACTATGGCGCGTCGCTGGCCGTGCTGTCGGCCGGGCTGCTGTGGCGGGCGCGGCTGGCCTGGGTCAAGGGTTGGGCGATGGCGGTGTTCGGCGTTGGTGTGCTGGCCCGCGCGGCCTGGGCCGCCTGGGCGGGCGAGCCACCGCAGGCCGCGACCATGGGTATCGTCGGCACGCTGGCCCTGCTGGCCAATGTGGGTGTGGCCGTGATGCTCTATGCCTGGCGCGAAGGCGACGCCAACATGCGCGCGGTCTGGCTGTGCAGTCGCAACGACGCGCTGGGCAATGTGGCCGTCGTGGCCGCTGCCGGTGGCGTGGCGCTGACCGGCCAGGCCTGGCCCGACTTGCTGGTGGCCGTCATCATGGCCGGCCTCGCCTTGCATTCGTCGCGCGTGGTGCTGCGCCACGCGCGTGAAGAACTCAGACCAGCGCCAGTGCCAGTGCGGTAAGCGCCATCACGCCGGTGGCAGCCCAGCCCATGCGGCGCAGCCTGGGGCCGATGACATGCTCGCCCATGACGGATTCGCGCGTGGCCAGCACCATCATCGCGGCCATGATGGGCACAGCGCTGATGCCATTGAACACCGCCGACCAGAACAGCGCCTTGACCGGGTCCAGCGGCGCGAAGCACAGGGCCACGCCGCCCAGGGTCGCGACGGCGATGACGCTGTAGAAGCCGCGTCCCTCGCCGCGTTCGAGCTTGAGGCTCAGGCTGTCGCGCCAGCCGGCCACCTCGGCCACCGCGTAGGCCGCCGAGCCAGCCAGCACCGGCACGGCCAGCATGCCCGTGCCGATGATGCCCAGGCTGAACAGCAGCGCCGCATGCTCGCCCGCGATCGGCCGCAGCGCCTCGATGGCCTGGGCCGAAGTCTGGATGTCGTGCACGCCGGCGGCATGCAGCGTCACGGCCGTGGACAGCATGATGCAAAAGGCGATGAGGTTGGAAAAACCCATGCCGACATGCGTGTCCAGCTTGATGCGGCGCAGATGGCGCTTCACGTCGGCTGGCTTGCAGGGGCGGCCTGCGCAGTCCTCGACCTCCTGGCCCGCCTGCCAGAAAAACAGATAGGGGCTGATCGTCGTGCCGAACAGCGCCACCAGCATCAGCACCGTGTCACGGTTCCATTTCAGCTCCGGCCGTATCGTGTGCAGCAACACCTCGCCCCAGTCCAGGCCCAGCACGATGACGACGCCGACATAGGCCAGCAGTGCCAGCGTCAGCCACTTCAGCCAGCGCACATAGCTCTGGTAGGCGAGGAAGACCTGCATCAGCACGCTGACCACGCCGAAGGCGATCGCGTAGATCAGCGCCGGGCCGCCCACCAGCATGTGCAGCGCGCTGGACATGGCGGCGATGTCGGCGGCGATGTTCAGCGTGTTGGCTGCCAGCAGCAGGCCTACCAGCGCCAGCAGCACAGGGCGCGGGAACGTGCGCTTCATGTTGGCCGCAAGGCCGCGGCCGGATACATAGCCGATGCGGGCGCTGACGATCTGGATCGCGGCCATCAGCGGCAGGGTGAAGACGACGCTCCACAACATGCCGTAGCCGAACTGCGCGCCGGCCTGGGAGTAGGTGGCAATGCCGCTCGGGTCGTCGTCCGCCGCGCCGGTGATCAGCCCAGGGCCGAGCTCATGGAAAGGCCGACGAAGACGGGCAAGGAGAGTCATGGCGCGGCTAGCCTAGCCGCGAGGATGGGGGCAGCCTGTCGGCAAGTTCCTCGGGCGGCTGTCGGATTTGGCGAAGCGGCAGACGCCGTGTCTCGCCGATGGCCAGCGTGAAGACGGCCTGCTCAGCCAGCCCGAGCGCCGCGCGCTGCCGTTCGAGCTGGCGGGGCGGCTCGTCCAGCGCCTCGTCGGTCAGCTCGAAGGTGCCCCAGTGCACGCCCAGCGAGCGCTTGGCGCCGAGGTCGGCGTGGATCTTCAGCGCTTCCTCGACATTGACATGCTGGCTCTGCATGAACCAGCGCGGCTCGTAGGCGCCGATGGGGATCAGCGCGATGTCGAAGCTGCCGCCTTGATGAGGCTGCTGGCGCTCGGCGAAGCGCTCGCGGATGTCGGCGAAGTCGCGTGAATAGCCGGTGTCGCCGGCGAAGAAGAGCTGGCAGTCTGGTGCGAACACGGCGAAGCCGCCCCACAGCGTCTTCATGCGATCGTTCAGGCCACGCGCCGACCAGTGCTGGGCCGGGACGAGCACGATGTCCACGCCGGCGAGGCGCTCGGCCTGCCACCAGTCCAGTTCCACGACGCGCTCGATGCCGCGTGCCTGGAACCAGGCCCTGAGGCCCAGTGGCACGACGAAGAGCGGGCTGCCGCCGGGCTGGCGCGCGAGGCTTCGTACCGAAGCCAGGTCGAGGTGGTCGTAGTGGTTGTGCGAGACGAGCACGGCGTCGACGTGGGGCAACTCGGCCAGCGCCACGCCTGGCGGCTGCTCGCGCTTCGGCCCGGCAAAGGGCAGCGGCGAGGCGCGCCCGGAGAAGATCGGGTCGGTCAGCAGGTTCAGGCCGCCAAGCTGGGCCAGCACGGTGGCGTGGCCGATCCAGGTCACCGCCGGCTGCTGCCTAGCGCCGTGGTTGGCGCGGATGAAGCCGAGATCGGCCGGCTGCGTCGGGATGGGCTCGGCCGGGCGCGGCGGCAGGCCGCGACGGGAGGCGTTCCAGCGCCAGCGGATCACGTCCGCCAGCGACTTGGGCTCGAAGTCGCCGTGGTTGTTCTGGAAGCCGCCGTTGCGGTGGTGTGGGGGCAGGCTCATGCAGAGGCGCCAGGCCAGGCCCGGTTTCCTTGACCCCTTTGTGAGTCGGGCTGGGCGAATGCCGGTCCTGGCAGCTTCATTTCGTGATGATGTCGCGGTGGAAATGGGCCATGCGGGCCAGCAACTGGTTCTGCACGCCAAAGGGCACGTTGGCCCTGTCCATGGCGCGCTGCAGGTGCTCGACCAGGGTGTTGAAGTCGCCTTTGCCAATGCCCAGGTGGGCGTGCGCGTCCTTCATGCCCACGCCGTCGTAGACGCAGGGGCCGCCGGCAACGACGCAGAAGTAGTCTGCCAGCACGCGCTTGAGGTGCTTCATGTTGATGCCGTCGAAGAAGCGCGCGATGCGCGCGTCCTGCAGCAGGGCGTCGTAGAAATCGTTGGTGAAGCGCTGGATGGCGTCCTGGCCGCCGAGTTGCTGGTAGAGCAGGTCATCGTGAGGAATCGGTGCCACGCCGGGGCGGACCGTGCTGGCCTGCGTCTGGGCATGGGCCAACGGCACCGCCAGGGCCCAGGCCAGGGTGAGGGCGGCGAACGACAGGCGGGACTTCATCGGCGGGTGTGGCAGGTGACCGGCGAGTCTAGCGATGCGACCCTGGGCGTGGCGTGCCGGGTCGGCAGGTTTTCGTGCGCCGGTCACGGTCCGCTGGCCGGCTGGCCACCCTGCGCTCGCCCTGGATTGGCGGGCACGGCATGATGCAGTCCCATGGTCGGGACGCGGCGATATTGGGTGCGAAGGGGAGTGGGCGGCATGGCCGCGCTGCTGCTGAGCCCGCTTGCCGGTGCCGAACCTGCCCGGCCGCTGGTGATGCTGGTGGAGACCAGCGCGCTGATGCCGCATGCCCGCATCGAGGGCGACCGCGTCATCGAAGGCCTGAACCTGGACATCGGCCAGGCCCTGGCGCGGCGCCTGGGCCGCGATCTGGTGGCCCGCCCGACGCCGCGCAAGCGCCTGGCCGAAGCCCTGCAACGCGGCGAGGGCGACTTGTTGTGCGATTACCAGAGCGACTGGCTGCCCGGCGCCTTCGCGTGGAGCCGGCCCTTCCTGCCCGACCAGGCCCTGCTCGTCAGTGCCGCCTCGGTGCCGGCGCCGGCCTCGTTGACAGCGTTGACAGGGCAGCCCATCGGCACGGTGCGCGGCTATGTCTATCCGGAGATGGCCGACGCACTGCGATCAGGCTTCCTGCGCGACGACGCACCCGATGCGGTGGCCAATCTGCAGAAACTCGAACTCGGCCGCATCCGCCATGCGCTGACCGGCCGGCGCGTGCTGGAGTACCAGCAGCGTATCGGCCACTTCAAGCTGCCCCTGCATCCGCCGCTGGTCGTGTCGGAAGTGCTGGCCCAGTGCGCGTTGTCGCCGAGCAGCCCGGTGGGCCTGGCGGCGTTGAACACCGCCATCCAGGGCCTGGTCAGCGAAGGCGAACTGAATCGCCTGCTGGCCAGGTACCGCTGAGCCTCAGCCGGCGGCAATGCGCTGAGCCAGATGGGCCAGCGCCTCTTCCACCTGATCCACCAGCACCAGGCAGAGGTCGCCCGGCTGCAGGCGTTCCAGTGCGCGGTCGATGGCCGTGAACTCACCGACGATCTCCTCGACATGCCGGGTGCGTGACGCGCCTTCCAGCCCGGCACGCAGCAGGGCCACGACCTCGCCGGCCGCGCGGCCGCGCTGGCAGGCGTCTTCGTAGAGGATGACCTCGTCGAAGGCGCCGCCGAGGATCTCGGTCTGCACGCGGATGTCCTCGTCGCGGCGGTCACCAGCGCCGCTGATGACGACGCTGCGGGTCTTGGCCGGCAATGCCGCGACGGCACCGACCAGGGCCTTCATCGCGTCGCCGTTGTGGCCGTAGTCGGCGATGACGGTGGCGCCGCGGTAGTCCATGACGTTGAAGCGGCCCGGCGCGTTGTCGGCGTCATTGGCGAAGCTGGCTACGCCGCGGCGGATGGTGTCCCAGTCCAGGCCCACGGCCCAGGCCGCGGCCACCGAAGCCATCGCGTTCTCGACCTGGAAGCCGATGAGGCCGCCACGCGTGATGGGGATGTCGCGCAGCGGGATGCTCTCGCGCCAGACGCCCTGGGCCGCAATGAGCTGGTCGCCGTCCACATAGACGCAGCGCTTGCCCTGGGCGCGGTGGGTTGCCATCAGCGGGTGGTGGCGGTCGGCGGCGAAATAGATGACCTGGCCGGGGCAGACGGCGCTCATGCTGGCCGTCAGCGGGTCGGTGGCGTTCAGCACCGCGTAGCCGTTGGGCGCGACGTTCTGCACGATGACGCGCTTGACCAGCACCAGGTCCTCGGCCGTGTGCAGGAAGTTCATGCCGAGGTGGTCGCCCGCGCCGACGTTGGTCACCACGGCGACCTGGCAGCGGTCGAAGCCCAGGCCTTCACGCAGGATGCCGCCGCGGGCGGTCTCCAGCACAGCGGCCTCCACGTCGGGGTGCATCAGCACATTGCGGGCGCTTTTGGGGCCGGAGCAGTCGCCGCTGTCGATCTGGCGGCCATCGACATACACGCCGTCGGTGTTGGTCATGCCGACCTTGAGGCCGCAACTGGCGAACAAGTGCGCGATCAGCCGCGTGACGGTGGTCTTGCCATTCGTGCCGGTGACGGCGACGACGGGGATGCGGCCGTCCTCGGCCATGCCGCCCGACTTGTTGCCGGTGCCGAACAGATGGCCGACGATGCCCTCGCCGACATTGCGGCCCTTGCCATAGCTGGGGCTCAGGTGCATGCGCAGGCCCGGTGCCGCGTTGACCTCGACGATGCCGCCGCTGATCTCTTCGAGCGGCCGCAGCACGCTCTCGGCGACGACGTCGACGCCGCAGACGTGCAGGCCGACGACCTGGGCCGCGGCAATGGCGCGCGCAGCCACCTCCGGGTGGACGTCGTCCGTCACGTCGGTGGCGGTGCCGCCGGTGGACAGGTTGGCGTTGTTGCGCAGGATGACCCGCTGGCCCTTGTCGGGCACCGACTCGGGTGCCAGGCCCTGCTGGGTCAGGCGCGCGACGGCGATGTCGTCGAAGCGGATCTTGGTCAGCGACGTCGCGTGGCCGTCACCGCGGCGCGGGTCGGAATTGACCTTGTCGACCAACTGCTTGACCGTGTGCACGCCGTCGCCGATGACATGCGGCGGATCGCGTCGCGCGGCGGCGATCAGCTTGTCGCCGATGACGAGCAGCCGGTAGTCGGAGCCAGGCAGGAACTTCTCGACCATGACGGGGCCGATCTCGTCGGCCGCCTTGTAGGCAGCCTCAAGCCCCAGGCGTGTCGTCACGTTGACGGTCACGCCCTTGCCCTGGTTGCCGTCCTGCGGCTTGACGACGACGGGCAGGCCGATCTCCTGGGCCACGGCCCAGGCATCGTCCACCGAGTCGACCGGCCGGCCGATGGGCACCGGCACGCCGGCGGCCTGCAGCAGGCGCTTGCACAGGTCCTTGTCCTGGGCGATGGACTCGCTGACCGCGCTGGTGGCGTCGACCTCGGCGGCCCAGATGCGGCGCTGCTTGGCGCCCCAGCCGAACTGCACCAGGCTGCCTTGCGTGAGGCGGCGGTAGGGAATGCCGCGCGCCAGGGCCGCATTGACGATGGAACCGGTGGAGGGGCCGAGGCGGATGTCCTCGTCGAGCTCGCGCAATCGGGCCAGCGTCGCGTCGGCATCGAACTCGCCACCGTTCAGTGCAGCGAGCACGAGCTTGAGCGCCTGCTCGAAGGCCAGCCGGCCGACGTCTTCCTCGCTGTACTCGATGACGATCTGGTAGGTGCCGGCCTCGGGCGTGACATGGGTCTGGCTGAAGGTCACCGGGCAGCCGGCCTGGGCCTGCAGGGCCAGCGTGGCCTGCTCGAGCACCTGGGCCAGCGAGGCGTCTCTGCGCAGCTCGCCGACTGAGGGAAAGAGCTGGCGCAGCCGCGGCTCGAAGCCGGGCAGGCGCTCGAGCGAGCGCTCGGACTCGTTGCAATGCACGACGGCTTCGATGGCCGTGTGGCGGCTCCACATGTTCGGGCCGCGCAGCGCGCGGGTGCGGGAAACGTCCATGAGTCGTGTTCTTTTCAGGCGAGGTGCAGGTTGGGCACGAAGGTGTCGAGCCCGGCGGCGATCAGCTCGGGCGAGATGCCCAGGGCCCAGGCGGCGGCGACGGCGGCAAGCAGCGTCGAGGCATCGATGGCCTGGTCGCCAAAGCGGCGCAGCAGGGCCTCGATGTTGGCGCCCGGCGTCTCGGCCGGGCCATGGGCCAGTACGGCGGCGCCGCCGCGCAGGAAGACGGCGCGTCCACCGCGGTCGCGGTGGTGCTGCAGAGCCTCGAGGCTGCCGTCCTCCGCGTAGAAGACGACCTCGCCGTCGCTCAGCTCGGCCATGTCCACCAGGCGCGGGTGGGCGGCATTGAGCACGCTGGCGCCGTCGCTGAGCACGACGTCGATCTGGGTGCGCAGCACCTTGTAGAGCTGGTCGACGTCCTGCACGTCGAACTCCGCCAGCGCGGCGATGCCGTCCAGATCGGTAACGACGCCGACGGCGGCGCGGTCATAGGCCAGGCCATCGCGCAGGATGGAGGCAGCATCGTTCTCGATGACGACGGCGTTGACGCCGCGGTTCATCAGGAGGCGGTGGGCGGCGTCCCAGCGGGCGCTGTCGCGCTTCTCGACGCGACGCGTGCCCAGGAAGAGGCCGTCGCGGCAGGCCAGGCCGACATGGCGCCCGTTCAGGTGCAGCAGCCACGCGACCAGGCGCGTGATCTGGCGCCCGCCGCGCGAGCCAGCCACGCCGACGATGGGGATGCGGCCGGTCTCGTCCTCGGCGAACAGGTGGTCGATGATGGCCTGGCCGACGGGCTGCGGCGCGCCGCCCGCGGGCTTGAGGTGCATCAGCAGACCCGGGCCGGCGTTCACTTCGACGATGGCGCCGCCGGTCTCGGACAGCGGCTTGGAGATGTCCTCGGTGACGAGGTCGACGCCGGCGATGTCCAGGCCCACGGTGCGGGCGGCGAGCGACACGGCATGCGCCACCTCGGGGTGGACCTCGGGCGTGCAGTCGATGGACACGTTGCCATTGCGCTGGATCAGCACGGCCTTGCCGGCCGCGGGCACGGCCTCGGGCGACATACCCTGTCGTTGCAGGTCCAGCAGCAGGGCGGTGTCTTCGTGCACGCGGATGCGGTTGAGCGGGAAGTCCTCGCTCAGGCCGCGGCGCGGGTCGGTGTTGATCTGGCTTTCGACCAGTTGCTCCACGGTCTGGCGGCCGTCGCCGTGCACCCAGGCGGCCTCGCCGCGCGCGGCCGCCACCACCTGGCCGCCAACGACGAGCACGCGGTGCTCATTGCCGGGGATGTAGCGCTCCACGAGCACCGAGGAGCCGTGGCGGGCCGCCAGCGCGAAGGCGGCCTCGCAGTCGGCCTCGGTCGCGATGTCCAGGGAGACGCCGCGGCCATGGTTGCCGTCGCTGGGCTTGACGACAACGGGCAGGCCGGTGTCCTGTGCCACCGTCCAGGCCTCGGCGGCGGTCTTGACCTCCTGGCCTTCCGGCACGGGCACGCCCACCGCCTTCAGCAGCGTCTTGGTCAGGTCCTTGTCGCTGGCGATGCCTTCGGCAATGGCGCTGGTCATGTCGGTCTCGGCCGTCCAGATGCGGCGCTGGCGCGCGCCGTGGCCGAGCTGCACCAGGTTGCCGTCGTTCAGGCGGATGTGGGGGATGCGGCGGTCCGTGGCCGCGGCGACGATGGCCGCCGTGGAGGGGCCCAGGTAGCAGTCGTCCAGCTTGTCGCGCACGCGGGCCACCGCGGCGGGCGCGTCGAAGGGCTGGTCGTTGATGACGGCCATGATCAAGGCATGACCCTCGGCCAGGGCCGCGCGGGCGACCTGCTCGTCACGCGCCCGGAACACCATGCGGTAGACGCCGCGCTGGCTGGTGGAGCGGGTCTGGCCGAAGCCGGTCGGCATGCCGGCCAGGTTGAGCAGCTCGATGACGATGTGCTCCAGCACATGGCCGCACCAGGTGCCTTCGGTCAGCCGTTCCAGGAAACCGCCGCGCTCACCGACGCCGCAGTGGTGCTCGACGAGGTTGGGCAGGGCGGCCGTCAACCGCTCGTTGAAGCCCGGCAACACATGGCTGGGGTGGTCTTCCAGCTCGCCGAGGTCCAGCCAGACCTCCAGCACCGGCCGGTAGGTCCACATATTGGGCCCGCGCAGGTAGTTGATGCGCAGCAGGCGGATGTCGTTCTTCTGGCTCATGGAGCGTATCGAGTAAGGGGTTGTGCGCGGTGCAATCGCGTGGAATTGTGCGCTGAACTCATGGCGGAGAATCGCCGCAGCCCGTAAGAGCCAACAACAACATGCAAGACCTTCCTCCCGCTGCAGTGCTTCATCCCCAAACAGCCGTCCTTCAGGGGCGGCTCATGGCTGGCGAGAACGTGGTGGCCCTGCTGGAGGTTGACCTGGATGCCCAGGGCCACTTCGCGCAAGGGCTGATCGCGCTGACGAATTCACGCCTGCTGGCCCTCGATCCCACCAGCGCCAGCTGGGTCGAACACACGCTGGTGCCGGGCTTGAGCCTCAAGCTCAGCGACCATGGCGGCCTGGCCTTCATGGAGCTGTTCGACGCCGACCGGCGCCTGGCGCGCTGGCGCTTCACGCTGGCCTGCAATCCGGCGGCGGTGCGCTTTGCCGACGCCTTCGGCCGCGAGGTGCAGCGCCTTTCGGGCCATGTCGTGCTCGAAGAGGCCGATGACGGCGAGGACTCGACCTTCGATTTCGGCGAGGCCAGCAAACCACCGAGCACCTGGGTGCTGCTGCGGCTGTGGCGCTTTGCGCGGCCCTACCGGGGCCAGCTCTTGCTGGGCTTCTCGCTCATGCTCGGCTCGATTGGCGCAACCCTGGTGGCGCCTTACCTGAGCATGCCGCTGATGGACAGGGTGCTGATCCCGTTCCAGAACGGCCAGTCGATCGACACCAGGCTGGTCGGGTCGCTGCTGGGTGGCCTGCTGGGTGCGGCGTTGTTCTCGTGGTTGCTGGGCTGGGCCAAGACCTATCTGCTGGCGCTGGTGTCCGAGCGCATTGCCGCCGATCTGCGCACGGCGACCTTCGACCATCTGCTCGGCCTGTCGCTCGAATACTTCGGCAACAAGCGCACCGGCGACCTGATGGCGCGCATCGGCTCCGAGACCGACCGTATCAGCGTGTTCCTGAGCCTGCATGCGCTGGACTTCATCACCGATGTGCTGATGCTCCTGATGATCTCGGCGATCCTGTTCAACATCCACCCGGGCCTGGCGCTGGCCACCCTGGTGCCCTTGCCCTTCATCGCCTGGATGATTCATCTGGTGCGAGACCGGCTGCGCACCGGCTTCGAGAAGATCGACCGCGTCTGGGGCGAGGTCACCAACATCCTGGCCGACACCATCCCGGGCATCCGCGTCGTCAAGGCCTTTGCCCAGGAGAGGCGCGAGGCGCAGCGCTTTCGGGAGGCCAACGCCAAGAACCTGGTCGTGAACGACCGCCTCAACAAGACCTGGAGCCTGTTCGGGCCCACGGTCTCGCTGCTGACCGAGATGGGCCTGCTCGTCGTCTGGGGTGTGGGCATCTGGCTGATCTCGCACCAGAGCATCACGGTCGGCACGCTGACAGCCTTCCTGGCCTACATCGGCCGCTTCTATGGCCGGCTGGATTCGATGAGCCGCATCGTCTCGGTCACGCAGAAGGCCGCGGCGGGCTCCAAGCGCATCTTCGACATCCTGGACCACGTCTCCAACGTGCCCGACCCGGTCAACCCCCAGCCCTTCGAGAACGTGACCGGCGCGATTTCGATGCAGGGCCTGGACTTCCGCTACGGTTCGCGCTCGGTCATCCGCAACCTGAACCTCGACATCCGCCCCGGCGAGATGGTCGGCCTGGTGGGCCACAGCGGCTCGGGCAAGAGCACGCTGGTCAACCTGATCTGCCGCTTCTATGACGTGACCGAGGGCGCCATCAAGGTCGATGGCGTGGACCTGCGGCGCATCAGGGTGACCGACTACCGCCGCCACATCGGCCTCGTGCTGCAGGAGCCCTTCCTGTTCTTCGGCACCATCGCCGAGAACATCGCCTACGGCAAGCCGGAGGCCACGCGCGACGAGATCGTCGCAGCCGCGCGCGCCGCGCATGCCCACGAGTTCATCCTGCGCCTGCCGCATGGCTATGACAGCCTCGTCGGCGAGCGCGGCCAGGGCCTGTCAGGCGGCGAGCGCCAGCGCATCTCCATCGCCCGGGCGCTGCTGATCGATCCGGCCATCCTCATCCTCGACGAAGCGACCTCAGCCGTGGACACCGAGACCGAGAAGGAGATCCAGCGCGCGCTGGACAACCTCGTCAAGGGCCGCACCACCATCGCCATCGCCCACCGTCTGTCCACGCTGCGCAAGGCCGACCGCCTCGTTGTCATGGACCGCGGCGAGATCGTCGAGCTGGGCCCGCACGACGAACTGATCGCCCGCCAGGGCCACTATTGGCGCCTCTGGGAAGCTCAGGTCCGCCGCGTGGACCAGGAAGACCTGGAGGAGCATGCCGTGACCCCCAACCCCAGCGCCCACACCACCGATGCTTGATACCGCCCTGCACGACCGTGACCGCGAGCTGGATGCCGCCAGCGCGGAACATGGCTTCGACCCCGCCGTTCCCCTGCAGATCGGCGGGCGCTACACCTCGCTGGTGCGCGACGGCCGAACCCTCTACCTGAGCGGCCAGATCCCGCGCATCGGCGACCACGTCGCGGTGGCTGGCGTCGTCGGCGCCGAGGTCAGCCTGGAACGCGCCAAGCGTGCCGCAGCCATCTGCGCGCTGCGCGCGCTGACCCTGCTGCGCCAGGAGCTCGGCAGCCTGAATCGGCTGCAAACCGTGCTCAGAATGACCGTGTTCGTTCATTGCGATGCCGGTTTCACCCAGCAGAGCGAGGTGGCCGATGGCGCCTCCGACCTGATCTGGCGCGTGCTGGGCACGGCCGGTGCTCACACGCGCACCACGGTCGGCGTGCTGCAGCTGCCCAAGAACGCGGCGGTCGAGGTGGACCTGATTGCCGTCGCCGGGGAGGCCTGAATGTCCACATTGCCCTTCCGCGACCTGCGTCTGGACGCCCTCGGCCGGCTGCTGTTGACCGACCTGAACGGCGACAGCCATGTCGGCGTCACACCGGTGCGTGCCCACCCGATCTCGGCGCCGGACGAGGGCCTGTCCCTGGTCGGCTCGCACGGCCATGAGCTGGCCTGGGTGGAGCGCCTGTCAGCCCTGCCCGAAGGGCCGCGCCGGTTGCTGGAGGCCGAACTGGCCGCCCGCGAATTCCATCCGACGCTCAAGCGCCTGATTTCGGTCAACACCTTCGCCACGCCCAGCACCTGGCGCATCGAGACCGACCGCGGCGAGGTCGACTTCGTGCTCAAGAGCGAGGAAGACATCCGCCGCCTGGAAGAGGGCCGCCTGCTGATCACTTCCACCCATGGCGTGCAGTTGCAGGTGCCGGATCGCTGGGCGCTGGACAAGCATTCCAAGCGGCTGCTGGAACGCTTCCTCTGAGACAAGAAAAAGCCGCCTGCAAGAGGCGGCTCGGCGCGAGGGTGAGGGTGCTCAGCTGGGCTCGCTCATCTGCGACTGCAGATAGTTCTGTTCACCGACGGTGGTGACCAGCTCCAGCTGGGTTTCGAGGTGGTCGATGTGTTCCTCGGTGTCGTCGAGGATTTGCACGAAGATCTCGCGGGACACGTAGTCGCGCACCTGCTCGCAGTAGGCGACGGCTTCCTTCAGGTGGACGTGCGAGGCCTTTTCGATGATCAGGTCGCAGCTCATGGTCTCGACGGCGTTCTCGCCGATGTAGAGCTTGCCGAGGTCCTGCAGGTTGGGCAGGCCGTCCAGCGTCAGCACGCGCTCGATGAGCTTGTCGGCGTGCTTCATCTCCTCGATGGACTCCTCGTACTCGTGCTTGGCCATCTTCAGCAGGCCCCAATTCTTCAGCATGCGGGCGTGCAGGAAGTACTGGTTGATGGCCGTCAGCTCCAGCTTCAGCTGGGCGTTGAGGTGGGCGATGACTTGGGGGTCGCCTTTCATGGGGAGCTCCGGATCGTGAAATTAAGCCGCAGTATCCCCAGTGAAAGCCCCACGGCAAAACCGCTCTTTCTGCAAATGAGACCGATTCGCATTAGACTTCGCACCCATGATTGTTTGTGTCTGCCACCGAGTCTCTGATCGCGACATCGCGATTGCCGCCTCCAGCGGCTGCCCGGATTTCGAGGCCCTGCAGGATGACCTGCGCGTGGCCACGGCCTGCGGCGCCTGCCGGGACTGCGCCTGTGCGGTTTTCGAGGAAAGTCGTGTCGAAGGCGCCGCTCCGCGGGGACGCGGCATGGTGGTCGTCCCGATCCGACTGGCGGCATGAACTAGAATGCTCCCCGGCGCCGACATCCGGCGCCTTTTTGTTGGTCTGATTTCCTGAACGTCGTTGTGAATTCCGCAGCCGATCTGGGGCGGGCCACGCAGCACGACAACAGTAAGGAAATTCCATGAGCACCCTCCAAACCGGCACTGTCAAATGGTTTGACGACGGCAAGGGCTTCGGCTTCATCACGCCGGCCGACGGCAGCAAGGACCTGTTCGCCCACCACAGCGAAATCAAGAACAACGGCGGCTTCCGCACGTTGGCTGAAGGCGCCCAGGTCGAATTCGAAGTGAAGCAGGGCCCCAAGGGCCTGCAAGCAGCAAACATCCGTTCGCTGTAATCCCTCACGGCTTTGGCCGTTGAGTCAAGCCCGCGCCCTGCGCGGGCTTTGTGCTTTCTGGGTCCGCCGTCGACAATCCACCTCTTATGTCCGCCTTGCCCGTCACTGCCCCGAAGGCCCTGACCGCTTACCGCCCGTTCTGGGCCAAGCGTTTCGGCCCCGCACCCTTCCTGCCCATGAGCCGGGCGGAGATGGAGCAGCTCGGCTGGGATTCCTGCGACATCATCATCGTCACCGGCGACGCCTACGTCGACCACGCCAGCTTCGGCATGGCCGTGATCGGCCGCACGCTGGAGGCGCAGGGCTTTCGCGTCGGCATCATTGCGCAGCCGGACTGGAACAGCGCCGACGCCTTCAAGGCCCTGGGCAAACCCAATCTGTTCTTCGGCGTCGCGGCCGGCAACATGGATTCGATGATCAACCGCTACACGGCTGATCGAAAAATCCGCAGCGACGACGCCTACACGCCCGGTGGCGAAGGCGGCAAGCGCCCCGACCGCGCGACCCTGGTCTACACCCAACGCTGCCAGGAAGCCTTCAAGGACGTGCCCATCGTCATCGGCGGCATCGAGGCCTCGCTGCGCCGCATCGCGCACTACGACTACTGGCAGGACAAGGTGCGCCGCTCCGTCCTCGTGGACAGCAAGGCCGACCTGCTGGTCTACGGCAACGCCGAGCGCGCCATCATCGAGATCGCCCACCGCCTGGCGCGCCGCGAGCCCATCGAGAGCCTGACCGATGTGCGCGGCACTGCCTTCATGCGCCGCGATGACGACCCGACGGCCGAAGGCTGGTTCGAGCTGGACTCGACCGAGGTGGACCGTCCCGGCCGCATTGACGATCTGATCAGCCCCTACCAGATCGTCGAAGAGAACAAGGCCTGCGCGTCCAACGACGCGCCCGATGGGGCGAAGCCCATCACCATCCACAAGACCGGCCGCATCACCATGCCGCCGCGCGACCACACGGTGGTGCGCCTGCCGGCCTACGAGAAGGTCAAGAGCGACCCGGTGCTCTACGCCCACGCCAACCGCGTGCTGCACCTGGAGACCAACCCTGGCAACGCCCGTGCCCTCGTGCAGCGCCACGGCGAGCGCGACCTGTGGATCAACCCGCCGCCCATCCCGCTGACGACGCCGGAGATGGACCACGTCTTCGACCTGCCATACGCGCGCAGCCCGCACCCGAGCTATGCGGACGAGAAGGGCGGCCACGACGGCGCGACCAAGATCCCGGCCTGGGAAATGATCCGCTTCAGCGTGAACATCATGCGCGGCTGCTTCGGCGGCTGCACTTTCTGCTCCATCACCGAGCACGAGGGGCGCATCATCCAGAGCCGCTCGGAAGACTCCGTGATCCGCGAGATCGAGGAGATGCGCGACAAGGTCAAGGGCTTCACCGGCATCGTGTCGGACCTGGGCGGCCCGACGGCCAACATGTACCGCATCGGCTGCAAGAGCCCCGAGATCGAGGCCGCCTGCCGCAAGCCCAGTTGCGTCTACCCGGGCATCTGCCCGAACCTGAACACCAGCCACGATCCGCTGATCAAGATGTACCGCCGCGCGCGCGCGCTGCCGGGCGTCAAGAAGATCCTGATCGGCTCGGGCCTGCGCTACGACCTGGCCGTGCAATCGCCTGAGTACGTGAAGGAGCTGGTCACGCATCACGTCGGTGGCTACCTGAAGATCGCGCCCGAGCACACCGAGAACGGCCCGCTGTCCAAGATGATGAAGCCGGGCATCGGCAGCTACGACCGCTTCAAGCAGATGTTCGAGGCGGCGAGTGCGGCGGCCGGCAAGAAGCAGTACCTGATCCCTTACTTCATCGCCGCCCACCCCGGCACCAGTGACGAGGACATGATGAACCTCGCCGTCTGGCTGAAGAAGAACGGCTTCCGCGCCGACCAGGTGCAGACCTTCTATCCCAGCCCGATGGCCACGGCGACGGCGATGTACCACTCGGGCAAGAACCCGCTCAAGGGCATCAGCCGTGACGAGACGCGCGGCGAGAGCGTGGACATCGTGCGCGGCGAGCGCCGCCGCCGCCTGCACAAGGCCTTCCTGCGCTACCACGACGCCAACAACTGGCCGCTGCTGCGTGAGGCGCTCAAGGCCATGGGCCGGGCCGACCTGATCGGCAACGGCAAGCATCACCTGATCCCGAGCTACCAGCCCATCACCGACGGCAGCTACGAAAGCGCGCGGCGCAAGAACTCGACCGGCGTCACGCCGGCGGCCAAACCAGCAAGTGCGGCGCCGATGAAGCCGGCCACCCCACGCAAGGGCCAGCTCTTGACCCAGCACACTGGCCTGCCGCCGCGCGTGACCGGCGCAAGTCGTAACAGCGCGCCGCGTCCGGGCAAACCCGCAAAACGTTGAGGCGATTCGCAGGACTTTTGCCCCTGCTTTTCGTGACTACAAGGCCGAGGATGCCGTACGCTTGCGGCTACTTGACGAGTAGGAGCCGCGGCCGCGCCGTGATGCCCCAGCCCCGGAGCCCTCGCCCCCATGCAAGAAACGCCCGCCGTTGACGACGACCTGCTCGAGCTGCTCGACGACCCCGAGCACGCTGAAGGCGAGCATCGCCCGCAAGACCGGCCCTGGCGCATCCTCATCGTTGACGACGACGGTGACGTCCACAAGGCCACCGAACTGGCCATGCAGGGCCTGACCGTCGAAGGCCAGCCCCTCGTCTTCCTGCACGCCTCTTCCGCCGCCCAGGCCCGCCAGTTGCTGGCCAGCGAGGACGACCTCGCCGTCGTGCTGCTCGACGTCGTCATGGAGAGCGAAGACGCCGGGCTGCAACTGGTGCGCCATATCCGCGATGAGCTGTGTCTGAACGCCCTGCGCATCGTGCTGCGCACCGGCCAGCCCGGCTATGCGCCCGAAATCGAGACGGTGCAGGCCTATGACATCAACGACTACAAGACCAAGTCGGAGCTGACCCGCACGCGGCTGTACACGGTGCTGACGGCCGCGGTGCGCTCCTACCGCCAGATCTGCGCGCTGGAGGCCAACCGCCGCGGCCTGGAGATGATCGTCGAGAGCAGCACCTCGCTGTCGCGCATGCGTGGGCTCTCCCGATTCGCCGAGGGCGTCGTCACCCAGCTCTGCGCCCTGCTCGGCATCCTGCCCGAGGGCCTGGTCTGTGCTCAGGTCAGCGGCGAAACCGGCGACGAAGTCCGCATCGTCGCGGCCGCCGGCCAGTACAGCGGCCTCATCGACCGGCCGCTGGCCCAGGTCAAGATCGCCACCGTGCGGGACCGCCTGGAGCGCTGCCTGCAGCAGGAACGCAACCTCTACGACGACGGCACGGTCCTCTATTTCGGCATGGGCAAGGGCCGCGCGATGGCAGCGCTCGTGGATGTCGGCCGCGAGCTCGACGAGCTCGACCAGCAGCTGCTGCGCGCCTTCTGCTCCAACATCTCGGTCGGCTTCGAGAACGTGGTGCTCTACAGCCAATTGCTGGACCAGGCCTACAACGACCCGCTGCTGCGCCTGCCCAACCGCAACCGTTTCGTCGAGCTGCTCGACAAGAACCTGAAGGATCCGTCCGGTGTCACGCTCGCGCTGATCGACATCGACGATTTCTCCGACATCAACGACGCCTTTGGCCACCACTTCGGCGACCAGGTGCTGCAGGCCGTCGTGCACCGCATGAGCGAGACGCTGGGCCTGAACACCGCGATGGCCCGCGTTGGCGCCGACACCTTTGGCGTGCTGGGCGAGCATGCCAAGGTCTGCCCCGAGACCGTGAACAGCGTCTTCGCCGACCCCTTCATCGTTGCCGGCGAGCGACTGCAACTGTCCGCCACCACGGGCCTCGTGCGCCTGGGTGAATCCAAGGCCGTCGGCTCCGAACTGCTGCTCGATGCCCAGATCGCGCTCAAGCGCGCCAAGCAGCAGCAGCGCGGCTCATCTCAGTACTTCTCTGCCGCCATGGGCAGCGACGCGCGCGAGCGCTTCAAGCTGCTCAAGGGCCTGCGGACCGGCTTCGAGGAAAGCCAGCTCTTCGTCGTCTACCAGCCCCAGGTCGAGCTGAGCAGCAGCCGCATCGTCGGTGCCGAGGCCCTGCTGCGCTGGAAGACGCTGGATGGTCGTTTCATCCCGCCCGACCAGTTCATTCCGCTGGCCGAGCAGAGCGGCCTCATCATTCCCATCGGCGAGTTCGTCATGCGCACCTCCTGCGCCCAGCTGAAGAAGATGCAGGCCCTGGGCCATGCCGACTTCCGCATGGCCGTCAACGTGTCCATGGCGCAGTTCCGCCACCCCGGCTTCATCGACATGCTGGGCCGCGCGCTGCAGGACTGCGGCGTCGCCGGCCAGAACATCGAGCTCGAAATCACCGAGTCCATGGCCATGGAAGACGCCGACCTCGTGCTGCGTGTGCTGGCCGACATCAAGCAGCTCGGCTTCAGCGTCGCCATCGACGACTTCGGCACCGGCTTCTCATCTTTAAGCCAGCTGCGCCAGCTGCAGGTCGACCGCCTCAAGATCGACCGCGCCTTTGTGCAGGAGGCGCAGGCCTCGTCCGCCGGCTCGACGATCGCCCAGATGGTCATCAACCTCGGCCGCGGCCTGGGCCTGACCGTCATCGCCGAAGGCATCGAGACCGAGGAGCAGCGCCAGTACCTGATCGGCCTGGGCTGCCATGAGGGTCAAGGCTGGCTGTTCGCCCGGCCCATGCCCGCGGACCAACTTGAAGTTTGGATGAACCGCTGAGACCCCTAAACTCCGCGCCGTCGATTGACGACAGCCAGGAGCGTTCATGAGTCTCGCCAAGATCCTCGTCGCCCAGGGCGGCGGTCCCACCGCCGTCATCAACCAGAGCCTCGTCGGTGTCGTGCTCGAAGCGCGGCGTCAGGCCGGTGTGGGCAAGGTTTACGGCGCCCGCCATGGCGTGCGGGGCATCGTCAACGAGGACTTCGTCGACCTGACCCAGGAGACCAGCCACAACCTCGAGCTGGTGGCCAACACGCCGGCCTCGGCGCTGGGCTCCACGCGCGACAAGCCCGATGCCGCCTATTGCCGCGAGATCTTCACGGTGCTGCAGGCGCACGGCATCACGCATTTCTTCTACATCGGCGGCAACGACTCGTCGGACACCGTGCGCATCGTCTCGGAGGAGGCGCAGGCGGCCGGCTACCCACTGCGCTGCATCCACATCCCCAAGACCATCGACAACGACCTGGTGGGCAACGACCACACGCCGGGCTATGCGTCCGCCGCGCGCTTCGTCGCCCAGGCCTTTGCCGGCGCCAACCTCGACAACGCGGCCCTGCCGGGCGTCTACGTCGGCGTCGTCATGGGCCGTCACGCCGGCTTCCTGACGGCGGCCGCGGCCCTGGGCAAGAAGTTCGAGGACGACGGCCCCCACCTCATCTACCTGCCCGAGCGCCACTTCGACAACGAGCAGTTCCTGCGCGACGTGAAGGCCACCTACGAGCGCTTCGGCCGCTGCGTCATCGCCGTCAGCGAGGGCATCCACGACGCCAGCGGCACGCCGATGCTGTCCAAGCTGGCCGGTGACCTGGAGCGCGACGCCCACGGCAATGTGCAGCTCAGCGGCACCGGCGCGCTGGCCGACCTGCTCTGCGAGGAGATCAAGACCAAGCTCGGCATCAAGCGCGTGCGCGGCGACACCTTCGGCTATCTGCAGCGCAGCTTCCTGGGCTGCGTGTCCGACGTGGACCAACGCGAGGCCCGCGAGGTCGGCGAGAAGGCCGTGCAGTACGCCTTCCACGGCGACCGCGACGGTTCGGTCGCCATCAAGCGCGTCGGCTACTACGCGGTGGACTACGAACTGTTGCCCCTCACCGCCGTCGCCGGCAAGACGCGCACGATGGAAGACGAGTTCATCAGCGCAAGTGGCACCGACGTGACCGATGCCTTCCGCCTCTACCTGCGCCCGCTGCTGGGCTCTGGCATGCCGGACGCGTTCAGGCTGAGGCCGAACCCGGTGGAGAAGGTGCTGCGGCGCGAGCCGTGAGACCGATCTCCCCGCGGCTGCTGCTGGCGATCGCGGTGGCGATGGCCGGGCCGGCGGCCGCCGCGGAGGTCACGCTGCGCTTTTTGAGCCAGGACTTTCCGCCCTACGTCGAGCGAGAGGGGCAGCAGGCCCGTGGCCCGCTCGTTCGGCTGGTGATGGAGGGTTGTGCGCGCCTGGGCTGGAAATGCTCGGTCGAAGTCCTGCCTTGGCGTCGCGCCCAGGCCGCTGTCGAGCGCGGCGAGGCCGAGGGCATCTTCCCCCTGCTGGACACCCCGCAGCGCCGCCAGATCTACCACCTGAGCCAGCCCGTCGTGGGGGTCCAGATGGTCTTCTTCACACGCGTCGAGCAGGACTTCTTCTACCGTGATCCGGCCAGCCTGGGCACCCAGAGGATCATCGGTGTGTTCGGGCCGTCCGGGACGGCGACCGTGCTCCAGGACATCGTCGCCGCCAACCCCAACACCATGGTCGTCGAGCCCGACAACACGACGGTGCTGCGCAAGCTGCTGGCCGGTCGTTACGGCGAAGACGGCGTCGCCCTGATCAACCGCGACGTGGCCTGGCATCTGGCAGACCGCTCGCACCTGACGGGGCTGCGGGAGGCGGGCATCGCCCACACGGACACCTACCGCATCGGCCTCGTGCGCAAGCGGGTCAGCGCCGCGCAGGCGAATGCCTTCATGGCCATGCTGGCCGAGATGTGTACTTCCCCGGCTGCGGCCCTGCTGCTCGCGCCCGAACTGGTGCCGAGTGCGGCCTGCGGCGCCGTGCCGGCCAAAGCGGCGCGCTGAATGCCCTCACGGCTTGGGCTTGATCAGCTTCGGATGCCACTCGTTCACGGCCAGCAGCGCTGCCGAGCCGAAGTGCTTGTGCAGCTCGGCCACCATCTCGCCGCTGGCGATGACGGGGTCGGTCTCCACGGCCTTGCGGGCGACGTCCATGTCGGACGTCGCGAAGATGAAGAGGCCGCGCCAGCCGTCTACGCCGTCGAAGGGGCCTGCGTAGACGAGCAGGCCTTCCTTGGCCAGGCGGGTCATGTTGGCAAAGTGGCCCTTGAACATTTCGTCGCGCGCCGGGCCGTCGGGCATGCGCTTCGGTCCGGTCTTCAGCAGCACGAAGGTGTAGCTGCGCAGACCCTGGTCGTTGGCACCCCAGGCCTGCGCCTTGGCGGCGTCGTAGGCGGGCGCTTCCTGGGCGTGGACGGGCAGGGCGCCGAGCAGGGCGAGGAAGCTGAGCACGAAGGCGGCAAGTCGGTTCATGGTGGTGGCGGCGCGTCAGTCGGGGTGCGAGGATTGAACCGCACCCCGGCTTCAGTAAGACCGCGATGAAAACCCTTGGTTTCGCCAAACCCACCCCACCCGGCTGGCCGCGCCTGTCGTCGGCCCTGTACTGCGAGAACGCCCGCGAAGCCGTCGCCTGGTATTGCCAAGCCTTCGGTTTCGAGGTCGAGATCGTCGTCGACGCGCCGGACGGCAGCGTCATGCACAGCGAGATCCGCTATGGCGAAGCCATCGTCATGGTGGCCGAGGGCAGCGCCGAGCGCGAGGCGCGCTTTGGCGTGGCGGGGCGCTCCCCCAAGGCCGTCGACGGCGTCAACACGCAGACGCTGTTCCTCTATGTCGACGACGTCGATGCACATTGCGCCCAGGCCCGCGCGGCCGGCGCCAACGTGACCTACGAGCTGACCAACAACGACTACGGTGCGGAGTACTGGACCGACCGCAGCTATGGCTGCCTCGACCCGGATGGCCATCTGTGGTGGTTCAGCCAGCGGCTGCGCAACCCGCCTGTCTGACCCCCTGCCGAAAGACACTTGCTGGCTTCACGGCGGTCTTCTACATTTGTAGTACGACAACTGTAGAAGATCGTGATGGATGAGGACACCGGCAGTGGGGACGTGTCGCTGAGCGAGCTGCAGCTCAGCCTGATGCGCGTGCTTTGGGCGCGCGGCGAGGCCAGTACGGCCGATGTGGCGGAAGCGCTGCGCGGCGAGCGCGATCTCGCGCACACGACGGTGGCGACGCTGCTGACGCGCCTGGAAAAGCGTGGCCTGCTCAGCAGCCGGCGCGAGGGTCGGGCGCTGCTCTATCAGCCCCTCGTGACCCAGGCTGACGTGCAACGCTCCATGGTGGGCAGCCTGGTCGACAGCCTGTTCGCCGGCCGCGCCAGCGCCCTCGTCAGCCACCTGCTGGACGCCCGCGGCGTCGATGCCGGCGAACTGGCCGAGCTGCAGGCGCTGCTGAAACAACGCAAGGGAGAGACGCGATGACCGATGTGCTGCTGACCTGGCTGTGCAGCTACCTGCTGCACAGCAGCCTGTTGATCGGCGCGCTGTGGGCGGCCGAGCGCGCCGGCGTGCTGGCCCGCCTGGCCCTGTCGACGCAGGAGACGCTGTGGCGCCTGGCCTTGCTGGGCGGCCTCGTCAGCGCCAGCCTGCCGCTGCTGCCCACGTTGCCTCAGACCGCGCCGGCCGATGTCGTGCGGCCCGCCGTCGTCGTGCAGGAGGCCGCGCCGGTGCCCGCCGATGTTCGGCTCATCGTCGTCGAGGCGCCCGCCGCCGCGCGGCCCAGCGCCCAGCTCGGCGCCTCGCCCATCACGACGCCGCTGGCGCCGCAGGCCCATGACGTCGCCATCGGCTTCATGGCGCTGTGGCTGGCGGGTGCCGTGTTGATGCTGCTGGGCCTGGCCCTGCAGTGGGCCTGGCTGCGCCGCACCGTGCGCTGCCTGCCCGAGTTGGCTGACGCGCGTTGGCGAACCCTGGCCGTGCGCCTCGCTGCCGACATGCGCCTGCCCCTGCCCTCATTGCGCCATGCCCGCGCCAACTGGGCCAGCCCGCTGCTGGCGCCGGGCCGGGTGCTCTGCCTGCCGGCCTGGTGCTTGGACCTGCCGGACGACGAGGCTCGTGCCGTGCTCGGCCATGAACTGGCTCATCTGCGCCGCCGCGACCCCGCCTGGCGCCTGCTCGCCGCCGTCATGAAGACGCTGCTGTGGCCGCAGGTGCTGAACCGCGTCGCGCTGCAGCGCCTGGACCTGCTGGCCGAGCTGGCCTGCGATGCCGCGGCTGCCGCACCGACTGGCCAGCGCCTGGCCCTGGCGCAAAGCCTGCTGCGCTGCGCCGAGGCACTGAAGGCCCAGGGAGGCGGCCACGGCCCGGCCCTTGCCTGCGGCGCCGCCAGCGCGGGCTCGCCCTTGTTCGCCCGTGTGCGCCGCCTGCTCAAGGCCGAGGTCGAGGGTGAGGACGCTCCGCGCGAGCGCCGCGGCCTGCGCCTGGGGCTGGTGGGCGCCATGGTGGTCGCCCTGGTCGCGCTGCCGGCGGTCGTCGTCAGCCACACCGATGGACGCAGTCTTCTGGATCGCTTCGACCTTGGTGGCCTGAGCGACGGCATGTCCTTCTCGGTGCGCGGCACGCGCATCTACAGCCGCTATCCCGGCGGCAGCTTCTCCGTGACGCTGGACGGCAAGGCGGTGTTCAACGACGCCGAGGATGAAGTACAGGCGCTGACGGGCACCCTGACCGTGAAGGAGCGCGAGGGCGGGCTGACGCGCGAGATGGTGCTGAAGTCCATGGGCGAGGGTCGCATCGAGCGTGAGTACCGGGTCGGCAACGAGAGCCTGCCTTTGGACCAGGCCGGTCGCCAGTGGTGGGCCAAGGCCGTGCAGCGCATGGCCGAGGACCTGACAGACCCGCAGGTGCGTGCCCGCAAGCTGTTCGCCAAGGGCGGTGTCGATGCGGTGATCACCGACATCGAGCATGCCCGGGAGGACTTCCAGCGCCGCCGCCGCATCGAGGCCGCGCTGCAACTCGACGCGCCGCTGCCCGCGGTGGCGTTGGACCGCCTGATCACCGCCTCCACGACCCTGCAAGGTGCCTTCGAGCGTCGCGAGGCCTTGAGCGCCATTGCCCGCCAGCCGCTGAACGAACCCCAGCAGCTGGCCTGGCTGGCCGCCGTGGCCGGCATCGACAGCGACTTCGAGCGCCGTGAGGCCCTGGGGGCGCTGGCGCCCAAGCTGCTCGACAGGCCTGCCGTGCTCGCGGCCTGGACCGAGGCGCTGGGCCGTATCGGCGGCGACTTCGAACTGCGCACGGCCATCGACAACCAGGTGTCGGCGACGCCCCAACCCGCCGTGCTCGCGGCCGCCGTGCAGGCGGCGGCGCGCATCCAGAGTGATTTCGAGAAGCGCGAGGCCCTGGGCGCCGTGGCGCAACGCATGCAGGGCGACGAGGCCGAGCTGGTCGACGCCTATGCCCGTGCAGCCGGCGGCATCTCGGGCGGCTTCGAACGGCGCGAGGCCTTGAACCGCCTGCTGGACCGCCCCAAGTTGGGGGGCGCAGGCCTGGAGCGCGTGCTGGCCAGCGCCGAGACCATGGAAGGCGGCTTCGAGCGCCTGCAGGTGTTGCTGCGCGTGGCCGAGAAGCTGGGCCAGGCCAAGCCGGTCGATGCCGGCCTCGTTGAGCGCGTGCGCCGCGCCGGGCGCGGCCTGGGCGATCACGAACGCGGTCAGATCGAGAGCGCGTTGGATCGGTTGGGCTGACGCCGCAAGGCGCGGCGGGCCCGAAAGAAGCTGCGGGCCTAGCCCGCTCGTTTCGCGAGCACGGCGCGCGCCACGCGCGACACCGGCGGGCGGCCCAGCACGTTGGAGATATAGGCGCCGGCGTCCACGAGCTTGTCGAGGTCGATGCCGGTTTCAATGCCGAGACCATTGAGCAGGAACACCACGTCCTCGGTGGCGACATTGCCGGTCGCGCCTTTGGCATAGGGGCAGCCGCCCAGGCCGGCCACGCTGGCGTGGAAGCTGTGCAGCCCCAGTTCCATGCTCGCGTAGACATTGCTCAGCGCCTGGCCATAGGTGTCGTGGAAGTGCCCCGACACTTCGGCGAGCGGGAAGTGCTTCAGCGCCCGCTCCATGGCCGCCTGCACCTTGCGCGGCGTGCCGACGCCGATGGTGTCGGCGATGTCGATCGCGTCCACGCCCAGCTCGCGCAGCGGCTTCACGACGCGCTCGACCTGGTCGGCGGTGATTTCACCTTCGTAAGGGCAGCCGAGCGAGCAGGACAGCGCTGCGCGCACCTTGATGCCGGCGGCGTGTGCGCCTGCGATGACCGGCGCAAAGCGCTCCAGGCTCTCGGCGATGGAGCAGTTGATGTTCTTCTGCGTGAAGGCTTCGCTCGCGGCCGTGAAGACGAGGATCTCGTCGGGCTTCGTCGCCAGCGCGGGCTCCAGACCCTTGGTATTGGGCACGAGCACCGAGTAGCGCACACCGGTGCGGCGCTCGATGGCCGCCATGACGGCGGCGTTGTCGCCCATCTGCGGCACCCACTTCGGGCTGACGAAGCTGGTGACTTCGATCTCCTTCAAACCGGCGTCCTGCAGCATCGCGACGAGCCGCGCCTTGTGCTCGGTCGAGACGTTTTCCTTCTCGTTCTGCAACCCGTCGCGCGGGCCGACGTCGAGGATCTTGACGTGGGTGGGCAGGGCCATGGCTCAAGCCTCCAGCTTCAGCAGTTCGGCGCCGTCGCCGACTTGGTCGCCAATGCTGAACAGCAGCTCCGCCACCTTGCCATCACGCGGCGACGAGATGGTGTGCTCCATCTTCATCGCCTCCATGACGGCCAGCGGTTGGCCCTTGGTGACGGTGTCGCCGGCCTGGGCGAGGAAGGCGATCAGCTTGCCGGGCATGGGCGCCGTGAGGCGGCCGCCTTCGCTGGGCGAATCCCCGGCGTGGGCGATGAGGTCCACCTCGGTCAGCACGGCCGAGCCGTTCGCGGCGAAGACGGCGACGCGTTCGCCCCGGGCGTAGGTCTTCACGCGGAGGCGATCGGCGCCGAGGAAGAGTTCATGTGTCTCGGTGTCGGCGGACTGAACCGCGAACTCGATGGCTTCGCTCTCGACCGTCAGCGTCATGCCGCCGCGGTGGTGGCGGGACAGCAGAACCTCGTGATGCACGCCGCCGGCCTCCAGATCGAAGCGCCGCGTCGCCGAGCCGAAGAGACGCCAGCCATCGCGGGCGCTCCACGGGTCGTTGCTTTGCCGCGTGCCCTCGACGGCCAGCGTGTGCGCGATGACCGCAGCCGCGCTGACTCGCAGCGGCAGGCCGGGCTGGTCGAACAGCACCGCCTTCTCGCGCTCGATCAGGCCGGTGTCGAGATCGGCGCCCGCGAACGAGGCCGTGGCCGCGCAGCGGCGCAGGAAGGCGACGTTGGTGTGCAGGCCAACGATGTGCGTGTCGCGCAGCGCCAGGTCCAGGCGGGCCAGCGCCTGCGCGCGGTCCTCGCCCCAGACGATGAGCTTGGCGATCATCGAGTCGTAGAAGGGGCTGATCGCATCACCTTCGCGCACGCCGGCGTCGATGCGCACGTTGCCTCGCTGGAAAGCCACATGCTCGGGCCAGCGCGCCACGTCCAGCCTGCCCGTGGCGGGCAGGAAACCGGCGTCCGGGTTCTCGGCACAGATGCGCGCCTCGATGGCGTGGCCATGCATGCGCAGTTCCGATTGCTTGAGCGGCAGCGGCTCGCCCGAAGCCACGCGCAGTTGCCACTCCACCAGGTCCTGGCCCGTGATCGCTTCCGTCACCGGGTGCTCGACCTGCAGCCGCGTGTTCATTTCCATGAAATAGAAGCGGCCGTCCTGCTCGGCGATGAACTCCACCGTGCCGGCGCCGACATAGCCGACGGCCTTCGCAGCGGCCACGGCGGCCTCGCCCATCTGCGCACGGCGCTCTGGCGTCATGCCGGGGGCTGGGGCTTCCTCCAGCACCTTCTGGTGGCGGCGCTGCACGGAGCAGTCGCGCTCGAACAGGTAGACGCAGTCGCCGTGCGAATCGCCAAAGACCTGGATCTCGATGTGGCGGGGCTTTTGCACATAGCGCTCGATCAGCACCGCATCGTCGCCAAAGCTGTTGATGGCCTCGCGCTTGCACGAGGTCAGCGCCGCGTCGAACTCGTCGGCGTTGTAGACCGCGCGCATGCCCTTGCCACCGCCGCCGGCGCTGGCCTTGATGAGCACCGGGTAACCGATGCGGCTGGCTTCGCGCTTCAGCAGCGCCGGGTCCTGGTCGGCGCCGTGGTAGCCCGGCACCAGCGGCACGTTGGCCGCTTCCATCAAGCGCTTGGACTCGGCCTTCAGCCCCATCGCGAGGATGGCGCTCGGCGGCGGGCCGATGAAGACGAGGCCGGCGTCGGCGCAGGCCTGGGCGAAGGCTTCGTTCTCGCTCAGGAAGCCGTAGCCTGGGTGGACCGCTTGCGCGCCGGTCGCCTTGGCAGCTTCGAGGATGCGCTGCCACTGCAGGTAGGAGTCGCGCGGCGCCGGGCCGCCGATGTGGACGGCTTCGTCGCAGGCCTGCACGTGCCGTGCGTCGCGGTCAGCGTCTGAGTAGACGGCCACGGTTTGAATGCCGAGGCGCTTGGCCGTGGCCGCAACTCGACAGGCAATTTCACCCCGGTTGGCGATGAGGATCTTCTTAAACATGGCGCGCTCCCGGGGTGAACTCGCCTGCCTGTCCGGCTACGCCGACCAGCACGCAATTTGTCGCTGGCGCGACCGCGCCTTCGGCGCGAGCACCGCGGTTGGCGATCAGGATTTTCTTGAACATCTCTTCTTGTCTCCGGTCTCGTGAACCTTCTACACGGTTGTTCAGGCGGGGCCAGGATCACTGGCGCTGAGGCAAGGTAAACAGGCGAGGGCGGTCAGCCCGGCTTGTTACCTTCCTGCAGCCGCTTGCGGCGGGCCTCGTAATCGTCATAGGCCGGTGCGTTGCGCTTCTCGCAGGCGCGACGGTCTTGCGCGTTGCCATTGCCGGCGCACTGGGTCTGCGCGATGTCCTGCACCTGGTCGTAGACAAAGGCGCAGCCGGACAGCGCGAGGACAGCAATCAGCAGGAGGGCTTGCTTCATGTCAGTGCGTGCAGACCTGTACCTTGGCCGCGGCGTCCGACGGCGTCAGCTCGGCTTCCGTCGAACAGCGCATGCCCAGCCGCTCCAGCAACGCACGATCCTTCTCGGCCTGAGGGTTGCTCGTCGTCAGCAGCTTGTCGCCGTAGAACATGGAGTTGGCACCGGCCAAGAAGCACAACGCCTGCATCGTCTCGGGCATCTGCTCGCGGCCGGCGGACAGGCGCACCATGGCGCGCGGCATGGTGATGCGGGCGACGGCAATCGTGCGGATGAACTCCAGCGGATCCAGCGGCGCGGTGCCGGCCAGCGGCGTGCCTTCGACCTGCACGAGGTTGTTGATGGGCACGCTCTCGGGGTAAGGGTCGAGGTTGGCGAGCTGGGCGATCAGGCCGGCGCGCTGGCGGCGCGTCTCGCCCATGCCGACGATGCCGCCGCTGCAGACCTTGAGCCCCTGCTGGCGCACGCGCTCCAGCGTGTCCAGGCGGTCCTGGTAGGTGCGCGTCGTGATGATCTGGCCGTAGAACTCGGGCGCGGTGTCGAGGTTGTGGTTGTAGTAGTCGAGGCCGGCGCTCTTGAGTTGCTCGGCCTGGCCGTCTTCCAGCATGCCGGCAGTCAGGCAGGTCTCCAGGCCCAGGGCCTTGACTTCGGCAATCATCTCGCCGATGGCGTCCAGGTGGCGCGGCTTGGGGCTGCGCCAGGCGGCGCCCATGCAGAAGCGCGTCGCGCCGTTCTGCTTGGCCGCGCGGGCGGCTTCCATGACCTCTTCCAGCGGGATCAGCTTCTCGGCCTTCAGGCCGGTGTCGAAGTGGGCCGACTGCGGGCAGTAGGCGCAGTCCTCCTCGCAGCCGCCGGTCTTGATGGACAGCAGCGTCGAGAGTTGTACCGCGTTGGCGTCGAAGTGCTCGCGGTGCACCTGCTGGGCGCGGAACAGCAGGTCGTTGAAGGGCAGCTCGAACAGCGCCGCAATCTCGCTCACGGTCCAGGGCTTGGCCTGGCGGCGGTCGGCGTCGGAGGTGGGGGTGAGGGTCTGGATCTGGTTCATGCTGGGAGGTGTTCGAGCAGAGGTTCGAGCGACAGATGGCGTGCCATCGTGGCGTGGTCGGCGTGGGCCAGGCGCGGCACATGGCCGAGGCAGGGGGCGGCAAGGCCGCGCTGCAGAGCTTGCAGATTGTCGGTGACGTGAGGCTGACGCTCATCCACCGTGTTGGCCACCCAGGCGGCCAGCGTGAGGCCGCGTGCGCGCACCGCCTCGGCTGTCAGCAGCGCGTGGTTGATGCAGCCCAGGCGCAGGCCGACGACGAGGATGACCGGCAGGCCCAGGTCAGTGGCCAGGTCGGCCGTGTCCCACTCGTCGTTGAGCGGCACGCGAAAACCGCCCACGCCTTCGATGAGGGCGACGTCTGCGCGGAAGGCGACCGTGCGCAGCGCGTGCAGCACGGGCTCGCGGGCGATGGCCTCGCTCTCGATGCGGGCGGCGATATGGGGTGCGCAGGCGGTGCGCAACTGCAGCGCGCCGACTTCGGCCGACGTGAGGTCCAGGTTGCCGGCGGCGCGCAGGCGCTCGACGTCGTCGTTGAGCCAGTGGCCGCCGATGAAGTCCTGTCCGGCCGAGATGGGCTTGAGCGCGGCGACGCGCCGGCCGGTCTGCGCGAAGGCGTGGGCCAGGCCGGCCGTGACGGCGGTCTTGCCGATCTCGGTGTCGGTGCCGGTGATGAAGAAACCTCTTCTCAGGGCGGTCATGCGGCCTGCTCCTGAGCCGCCGCGGCGCGCTGCAGTGCAGTCAGCAGCGCGTCCACGTCGGCAGCGGTGTGCGTGCCGCACAGCGTGATGCGCAGCCGCGCCGTGCCCGCGGCGACGGTGGGCGGGCGGATGCCGGGCACGCGCAGGCCGGCGCTCTCCAGTGCAGCGGCCAGGGCCATGACCTCGGCATTGCCGCCGACGATCAGCGGCTGGATGGGCGTGGCCGAATCGGTCAGCGACCAGCCCAGGCGCGGGTGCTGGTCGATCAGCGCCAGCAGGCCGTCGCGCAACTGGGCTTGCAGCGCGACGAGGTTGGCACGGCGGGCGGCACCGAGCGGCCCTTCAATCAACTCGAAGCTGGTCAGCAGCGCATGTTCTACGGCCGGCGGGGAGGCGGTCGAGAAGATGAAGTTGCGCGCGGCCTGCAGCAGGTAGTCGACGATGGTGGCGTGGGCCGCGACGAAGGCGCCGGCGAGGCCGGCGGCCTTGCCCAGTGTGCCGACGAGGATCAGGCGTTCGCTGTGCAACCCGAAGTGCTCCAGCGAGCCGCGGCCCTTTTCGCCCAGCACGCCAAAGCCGTGGGCATCGTCGACGATGAGCCAGGCGTCGAACTCGTTGGCGAGGGCCAGCAGCGCCGGCAGCGGCGCCAGGTCGCCGTCCATGCTGAACACGGCGTCGGTGACGATGAGCTTGACCTTGGCGGTGCTGGCCGCCAGCAGCGCGCGCAGGCCGGCCACGTCGGCGTGGCCGTAGCGCGTGACCTGGGCCTTCGCCAGTCGTGCGGCGTCGATCAGCGAGGCGTGATTCAGCTGCTCCGAGAAGATCTCGGTGTGCTCGTCGCCCAGGGCTGTCACAACGGCCAGGTTGGCCATATAGCCCGTGCAGAAGCCGATGGCTCGCGCCTGCGGGATGTGCGGTGCATACCAGCGTGCCAGCGTGTCGGTCACGGCCTCGTGCGCGGCGCTGTGGCCGCTGACCAGCGGCGAAGCGCCCGAGCCGCCGCCCCACAGGCGAGCGCCTTCGGCAATCGCCTCGGCAATCGCTGGCTCGGCGGCCAGGCCGAGGTAGTCGTTGGAGCAGAACATCAGCAGCTCGCGGCCGTTGATGGTCTGGCGGGGCGCGGTGCCGTTGTCGGCGCGGCGCAGCGTGCGGGTCAGGCTCTGCGCGGCAATCGCGTGGAGCTTGGCCTGGAGGTGATCAAGCAAGGACATCGTTCAAGGTCGCCGTCACGGCCTGGGCCAAAAAGGCCGCGGTCGCGTCGTCGATCAGGTAGGGGGGCATCAGGTAGACGGTGTTGCCGATCGGGCGGATCAGCAGTTCGTGCTCGCGCGCCTTCAGGTGGAAGGCTTCCGCGAAGCGTGGTGGCGCTTGCGGCACATCGAAGGCCAGGATCATGCCGCGTTGGCGCAAATGGGTCACGCGCGGGGCCAGTGGCGCGAAAGCGCGGGTCAGCCGTTCGGCCTGGGCGCGGTTGTCGTCGAGCTGGCCGGCGTCGAAGCGGTCCAGCACCGCATTGGCCGCCGCGCAGGCCAACGGGTTGCCGGTGTAGGAATGCGAATGCAGGAAGCCGCGCGTGACGTCCTCGCTCCAGAAGGCGCCGAACACATCGTCCGTCGTCAGCACCAGCGACAGCGGCAGCGTGCCGCCCGTGATGCCTTTGCTGAGCAGGATGAAATCCGGCCAATCCGCGCCCGTCTGCTCCCACGCGAAGAAGGTGCCGGTGCGGCCGCAGCCCACGGCGATCTCGTCGGCGATCAGGTGGACGCCGAACTCGTGCGTCAGCTTGCGCAGGCCCTTCAGATAGGCCGGCGCGTACATGACCATGCCCGCCGCCCCCTGGATCAGCGGTTCGACGATGACGGCAGCTATCTGGTCATGGCGCTCGGCCAGCAACGCGCGCATGGCTTCCAAAGCCTCGGCCTCGTTGCCCAGGCGCCCATCCGGCGACGCGATGATGTGGGCGCGCATCAGCAGCGGGTCATAGGCGTCGCGGAACACCTGCACGTCGGTCACGCTGAGCGCGCCCAGCGTCTCGCCGTGATAGCTGTTCTTCAGGCAGACAAACTCGCGCTTCTCGGGCCGGCCGCGGTTCTTGAATGAGTGGAAGCTCTGCTTCAGCGCGATCTCGACGGCGCTGGCGCCATCGCTGCCGAAGAAGGCGTGGCCCAGCGCGCCACCGGTGCGCGCCGACAGCCGCTCGGCCAGCCGCACGGCGGGCTCGTGGGTGCAGCCGGCCAGCATCACATGGGGCAGCGTGTCGAGCTGGGCCTTGATGGCGTCGTGAAGCGGCTTGTCGCTATGGCCGAACAGGTTGACCCACCAGGACGAGTTGGCGTCGAAATAGCGCCGGCCGTCGGTGTCGAACAGCCAGGGGCCATCGCCGCGGGCGATGGGCAGCGGCGGCACGTCGGCCAGGCGCGCCATCTGCGTGCAGGGGTGCCAGACGGCGGCGCGGCTGCGTGCGGCGAGATCGGAGGGAGAGGTCATGCGGGAGAGGGGCGGCGCACGCGCTTGAGCAGCGCGCGCAGGAACTTGAAGCACAGCCAGATCAGCGCGCCCATGACGGCAAGGGCCAGGACGAGCAGCGGGAAGAAGATGAAAGGGTGCGCCCAGGCCAGCCACAGCATGGTCGGCACGGCCACATCGCCCATCAGCGACAAGCCGATGTTGGAGAACGGCTCGGGCGACGTGTTGGCCGCCGCGCGCGTGCTGGCTTTGGCCGTGTGCGCCACAGCCGCGAGGCCACCGCCGAACAGCGCTGCAACGACAGCCCAGGCCTGGCCATGGTCGCCCGCCCAGCCACTGACGAGTCCGGCCACGAGCGCCGCGCCGGCGGGGATGCGGATCAGCGTGTGCAGCGCGTCCCAGGCGCTGTCGACGAGGGGAATTTTGTCGGCCAGGAACTCGACGAATGCCAGCGCCGCGGCGCAGCTCATCACCAGTGGCGACGCCAGCACCTGCAGCCCGGGTGGCAGCGCGATCCAGCCCCAGTGCCCGGCAATGCCGACGAGCAGCACCGTCAGGTAAAGGCGCAGGCCGCTGGCCCAGCCGAGGGCGGCGGCGAGGGCGAGCAACTGGATGGCGTCGAGCTGGGGCATGAGGGGTGTCGCGTCAGGGCAGGCGCGGCCGGAAGCCCGGCACCGTCGCGTTGAACAAGGCCACGGCCTCGTGTTTGCCGGGCTGGCAGACCATGGAGAAGTTCAGGATCTTGCGCGAGGTCACATAGCCCAGGTAGAGGTGCACCGGCTCCCCTTCGGCGTGCGCCGCGAAAGACATCTCCAGCCCGACGCCGCCGGCGTGCGGCTTGATGGCCCGCTGCAGCACCTGCACGGGCCCCTGGCTGGCCGATTGAATGGCCTCGATGCGGCTGCTGAGGCACTTCTCGGCGAAGAGCTGGGCCTTGGCGTCGGGGATGTCGAAGAAGTCGGCGGAGATGATGATGGCGGCGCCGTCAGCGTCCGATTGGAAGTTCAGCCCGTCGTCTTCGTCGGTCGGGATCTGGCGCCACTTGTGCGCCAGGTCGAGCAGGAATTCCGAGTCGTCGTATGAGTGCTTGGCCGCAGCCGTTGGCGCTGACGGCTGCGTCAACGAGAAGCTGTAGTTGAGGATAGTCATGGCGGGCCTCAGCCGTCAGCTCGCCAGCCAGGAGGGCTTGGACTTGCTCAGGAAGCTCTGCACGCCCTCCCGCCCTTCGGCGCTGGCGCGGATGTCCGCGATACGGCGCGCGGTGTTGTCGCGCAGTTCAGGTGTGATCTCGCGGCTGGCGACGTCCTTGACGAGCTGCTTGCAAGCGCGCGCGGCGGCGGGGCCGTTGGCGGTGACGGCGGCGACCAGTTCATCGACCTTGGCGTCCAGCGCATCGGCCGCAATGACCTCGTGCACGAGGCCCAGCGCTTTGGCTTCGCCAGCGGTGAAGCGCTCCGCCGTCACGAAATAGCGCCGCGAGGCCTGCTCGCCTAAGGCCCGGACGACGTAGGGGCCGATGGTGGCCGGCAGCAAGCCCAGCTTGGCCTCCGACAAGCAGAAGCCCGCCGCATCCACCGCGACGACGATGTCGGCACAGGCCACCAGCCCCACGCCGCCCGCATAGACGTCGCCCTGCACGCGAGCGATCACCGGCACCGGGCAGCTGTAGATCGCCCACAGCATGTCGGCCAGCTTGCTGGCATCGGCATGGTTTTCGTCCCAGCTGTAGCCGGCCATCGCCTTCATCCAGTTCAGGTCGGCGCCGGCGCAGAAGGCCTTGCCCTCGGCAGCCAGCACGATGGCGCGCAGGTCATCGCGCTCGCCCAGCGCGTTGAAGGTGCCGGTCAACTCGGCGATCAGCGTTTCATTGAACGCGTTGCGAACCTCGGGGCGGTTCAGCGTGACGCGGGCGACATGGCCCGTGGTCGTGACGGTCAGGCAGGTGTTCATGGCAGTGCTCTTCCGTGCGGGATTGTCCGGCCGGCCTCGCCAAGCGGCTTGCACATCAGCACGGATCCATACGTCTTGCCCTGCCACTGCACGCCGCCGACGGTGGCATAGCCGCGGCGCTCGTAGCGGCGGCGTAGCGCGACGGCGGGCTCGGCGGTGTCCAGCGCGAGCCGGGCGAAACCTTGTTTGCGGGCCCAGGCCTCGGCGGCGTCGAGAAGAAGCTCGCCGACACCTTGACCGCGGCAGTCCGGGTGAACGGCTAGCTGCGACAGGATGGCCGTGCCCGGCGTCGTGTACAGCGGCGGCGGCGGGTCGGCGATGTAGGTTTCGCCGGCGGGCTTGGGGCCGCGCACGGCCACGGTGCCGACCATGCGGCGGCCCAGTTCGGCGACGAAGCCCTGGGCGCCGGCCAGGCGTTCGCGCGTCACGTCGACGCTCTGGTCAACGGCGGTGAAGTTCCAGCCTTGGGCGGCGAGGCTGGCGTAGGACAGGTGCAGCAGCGTGGTGAGCGTTTGCATGCAGTCATTGCTGCTCAGCGGGCGGATGGTGACCATCTCGTCATCCCTTCAGCATTCGGGCTGGGTTGGGCTTGCCGCAGGCGCGGGTGAGAAGGGCCGGATCGAGTTGACGTGCGGCTTCATCGCGCGACAGCTCGTAGCGAGGCAGTAGTCGTTCAGTGGCGGGCCACGGTGGGCGCGATGCGTAGACCGCTCGGCAGAAGCTGCGTGCCACCTGGGCCCCGTTGGCATGTCGGCGTGCGTTTTCGGGGTGAGTGGTCGCGCCATGCGACTTCATGCCGGGAATGCGTTGACTGGCCGTGCGCCAGAGTGCCGCGCCGCGATGCACGTCGTACCCCGCCAAGCCGGCAAAGACCAGGCCGAGCGTGTCGGCGTCCAGCTCCTGGGCGCGCAGGTCTTGAGGAGTGTCTGCGTGGGGCTCGATACCGAACTGTTCATTGAGCGACAGCAGCATGGCTTGCGCCTCGTCCGGGCCTTTGGCGATCTGCTGGCGCATTCTGAAGATGCCGTGACCCAACACCACGTGCGCCAACTCATGGCCCATCGCTGCGGCGAGTTCGTCCTCAGATAGCACCGCCAGCAACTCATCGGAGATGCGGGTCATGTCGAACACCGCGAACGCGTTGCCTGCGCCGATCGGCCCCACGCTCTCGAAGGGCACGGTGCAGCGGCGCTGGCCCTGCGCGTCGATTTCCGCCAGACGGCCGCACCACGGCGACGCGGCATGGCGCAGCGCGGCGTCCACGCGTCGCAGGTCTTCCTGCGTGGCGGCGTTGGCAGCAACGGTAAGGCTGACCAGCAACGAGGTCAGCGTGGAGCGCAGGCGTGGCGTCATCACATCCGAAACACGCCGAACTTCGTTTCAGGGATGGGCGCATTCAGTGACGCCGACAGCCCCAGCGCCAGCACACGGCGCGTATCGGCCGGGTCGATGACGCCGTCGTCCCAGAGGCGCGCCGACGCGTAGTAGGGATGGCCCTGGTCCTCGTACTGCTGGCGCAGCGGCGCCTTGAAGGCTTCTTCCTCGTCGGCGGACCAGCTGCCGCCCTTGGCTTCGATGGCGTCACGGCGGATCGTCGACAGCACGCTGGCTGCCTGCTCGCCGCCCATCACCGAGATGCGCGCGTTCGGCCACATCCACAGGAAGCGCGGCGAGTAGGCGCGGCCACACATGCCGTAGTTGCCGGCGCCAAAGCTGCCACCGATGATGACGGTGAACTTGGGCACCTGGGCGCAGGCCACGGCCGTCACCATCTTGGCGCCGGCGCGGGCGATGCCGTCGTTCTCGTACTTGCGGCCGACCATGAAGCCGGTGATGTTCTGCAAGAAGATCAGCGGGATCTTGCGCTGGCAGCACAGCTCGATGAAGTGAGCGCCCTTGTTGGCGCTCTCGGCGAACAGGATGCCGTTGTTGGCGACGATGCCGACCGGCATGCCCTCGATGTGGGCGAAGCCGCAGACGAGCGTCGCGCCGTAGCGGGCCTTGAACTCATCGAACTCCGAGCCGTCGACGATGCGGGCAATGATCTCGCGGATGTCGAAGGGCTTGCGCGTGTCGGTGGGAATCACGCCGTGCAGCTCGGCGGGGTCGTGCGCCGGCGCCTTCGGTTCCTGCATCGCCAGTGGGCTCGCCTTGGTCCAGTTCAGCCGTGCGACGGACTGCCGTGCGATGGCCAGCGCATGCGTGTCGTTGTTGGCCAGGTGGTCGGCCACGCCCGAAAGGCGCGTGTGCACGTCGCCACCGCCCAGGTCCTCAGCCGTGACCACCTCGCCGGTGGCCGCCTTCACGAGCGGCGGGCCGCCCAGGAAGATGGTGCCCTGGTTCTTGACGATGATGGTCTCGTCGCTCATCGCCGGCACGTAGGCGCCGCCGGCCGTGCAGGAGCCCATGACCACCGCGATCTGCGGGATGCCCGCGGCCGACAGGTTGGCCTGGTTGAAGAAGATGCGGCCGAAGTGGTCGCGGTCGGGGAAGACCTCGTCCTGGTTGGGCAGGTTGGCGCCGCCGCTGTCCACGAGGTAGACGCAGGGCAGGCGGTTTTGCTGGGCAATTTCCTGCGCGCGCAGATGCTTCTTGACGGTGATGGGGTAGTAGGTGCCGCCCTTCACGGTCGCGTCATTGCAGACGATGACGCATTCCACGCCCGACACGCGGCCGATGCCGGCGATGACACCGCCGCCGGGCGCAGCGTTGTCGTACAGGTTCAGGCCGGCCAGCGGCGCCAACTCCAAGAAGGGCGTGCCTGGGTCCAGCAGCATCTCGACCCGGTCGCGCGGCAGCAGCTTGCCGCGGGCGGTGTGCTTGGCGCGCGCGGCGTCGCCGCCGCCCTGGGCGATCTTGGCGAGCCTGGCGTTCAAGTCGTCGATCAACCCGCGCATTGCGTCGGCATTGGCCTTGAAGTCGGCCGAGCGGGGGTTGAGTTGCGTGTTCAGGACCGGCATGGAGTCTCCGCGAAGCCCAGCTTAAGCAAGGCTCAACTTTATCGTTTGACGGCCTCGTGAGCCGCGTGAGGGGCGCCAGAATAATCCAGGGTGAACGCGGATGCAATCAAGACTTGAGTGATCCTCAATATTTGCGCAGAATGCGTCCCCGATGACCACGGCCACCGCTCAACCTCAACGCCGCTCCCCCGCCGGCCCGAAGGCCGAGCAGCGCGTGCGCGACATCCTGCGCGTTGGTCGGGAGGTGTTTGCCGAGCGCGGCTACGAGCGTGCGACGACGACCGAGATCGCCCAGCGCCTGGCCATCTCCGAGGCCACCGTCTTCACCTACTTCCGCGGCAAGCGCGAGCTGTGCATGCGCGTCATCCAGGACTGGTACGACGAGATCATCGCCGCCATCCAGGCCGGCCTGCCGCGCCAGGCTTCGGTGCGCGAGCAGCTGGAGTTCGTCGTGCTGACGCATCTGCGCCTGTTCCTGATCCAGGGCACGGGGCTGTGCGCGCTGGTGCTGTCGGAAGGCAGAACCAAGGGCCAGGACCTCGGCGAAGGCTTCGTCGAGCTGCAGCGGCGCTACACCGCGCCGCTGATGGAGCTGCTGGCGCGCGGCCAGGAGGCCGGCGAGGTGCGGCGCGACATCCCGCTGCGCATGCTGCGCTCGCTGGTGTTCGGGCCGATGGAGCACATGCTGTGGGAGGTGGTCATCACCGGCCGCCAGATCGACGTGGAGGCCAGCGCGCGTGACCTCGTCGCCCTGCTGTGGCCGGCCCTGCAGGCACCCGACCAGGAGCTGCAGCGGCTGCGCCGGCTGCGTGGGCAGCTGCAGGATGCGTTGGCTCAGGCCTAACGCGTCCAGGCCTGCACGAGCACCGTCTCGCAGACCTTGAACAGCAGCCAGGCCGCCATCGCCGCCAGCGTCGAGGCGATCAGCTCGGCCAGTTGCCGCAGCCCGCCGTCCTGCAGCCCTTGCCAGCCGTAGTCCGACAGCAGGGCCGCGTTGGCACTCACCAGCCGCACGAGATCCAGCGTCAGCAGCCCGAAAGCGACGAAGCTCAACACCATGACGCCGAAGCAGGCGATGCGATGGCGGCGCAGCCAGCCGATGAAGCCCGAAATCGTGAGCATTGCGCACACTCCTCCTGTGTTCGGCATTCTCAGGCATCGCTAGGATCCAAGCTCCTGCGAGGGAAGGGAGGCGCCGATGAGTGCAATGAGAATCTGGCTCGCCATGGGCCTGTTGCTGCTGGCCTGCGCCGAGGCGCCTGCGCAGACGGAGGCGGCCGACGCCGACTGGCGCTACCGCATCCAGCCCGGTGACACGCTGATCACACTGACCGACGCCTGGCTGGCGCCGCCCAAGACCTGGCGCGACCTGCAAAAGCTCAACCGCGTGCCTGACCCGCTGCGGCTGATGCCCGGTTCGACCCTGCGCATGCCGGTGGCCTGGCTGAAGCGCGAGGCCAGCGTCGCCGAGGCCGTGTTCGCGCGCGGCCAGGTCACGCGCCAGCGTGGTGCGGCGAGCGAAGCCCTCACCGCCGGCACGACGCTGCAAGGCGGGGACCGCATCAAGACCGGCGCTCAGTCCAGCGCCAGCCTGCGTTTCGCCGATGGCTCGCGGCTGCTGATCCCGCCCGACAGCGACATCACGCTGGACCAACTGCTGGTGCTGGGCCGCGGCGCAATCCCCGCGGTGCGCATCGGCGTGCAGCAGGGCGGTGCGGACAGCCGCGTGACGCCCAACGCACAGCGCGTGCCGCTGTACGAAGTGCGCACGCCGCATGTGAACCTGGGCGTGCGCGGCACCGAGTTCCGCGTGCAGACGGCGGGTTCGCAGAGCCGCATGCAGGTGCTGTCCGGCGCCGTGCATGCCGGTGGCCTGGGCCCCGACGTGGCGAGCGGCCAGGGCCTGCTCGCCGAGGGAGCAGCGCGCAGCGTCGCGCCGCTGCTGCCGGCGGCCGATCTGAGTGGCCTGGTGCCCGTGATGGAGCGGCTGCCGCTGCACCTGGCCTGGGTGGGCGGTCCGGCCGGCGCTGCCACCTGGCGGGTGCAGCTGTACGTTGGCGGTGACTTCGACCGCCTGCTGCTGGATGACGTCGTGGGCGAGCCGGCCGTCACCTGGCCGGAGGCGCGCGAGCTGGCCGACGGCGACTACACGCTGCGCGTGCGCGCCATTGACGCGCGCGGCCAGGAGGGCGCCGCTGCCGATGCAAGCATCCGCCTGCTGGCCCGGCCCGAGCCGCCCTTCATCCAGGCGCCTGCGCCCGGTGCCGTCAGCTACGCCGGTGGCACGGCCTTCGCCTGGACGCGCAACACGGTGGCGCCAAATGTGCGCCTGCAGATCGCGCGGGATGCCGGCTTCAAGGACCTGGTTCTGCAACCCTCACCCATTGACGGCGCGAACTACGACGCCCGACTGCCCGACGGCCTCTATCACTGGCGCATCGCCTCCGTCGAAGCGGGCGGCCGTGCCGGGCCGTTCGGCGACCCGCAAACCTTCGAGATCAGGCCGCCGCCGCCCGCGCCACCGCCGGCCGAGCCGGAGGTCAGCGGCGACCAGTTGAAGCTGCGCTGGCGGGCCGACCCGGACGTCACGCGCTACGAACTGGAATGGTCCAAGACCGAGACCTTTGACGGCGCGGACGTGCAGCGCTTTGCAACGGACAAGCCCGAGCTCGCGATCCCGAAGCCATCGCCGGGCAAGTACTTCTTGCGCGCCAAGGCCTTCAACGCCGCCGGCGCGGCAAGCCCCTGGGGCCAGACGCAGATGATCGAGCAGCCCTATCCGCGCTGGCTGTGGCTGCTGCCCTTGCTGCTGATCCCCGTGCTTTGAAACGCTGGCCCTGGCTCGCCCTGCCCGGAGCACTGCTGCTCTGGGCGCTGCTGAGCCTGACCGGCGCGCAGCCGCGTATCGACCGCGCCATCGGCGACCTGTTGCTGCGTGCCGCCGCGCCCGCGGCACCGCCACCCACCAGCGTCATCGTCGACATCGACGACGCCTCGCTGCTTGTGCTGCGCCAGCCCCTGGGCGAGTGGCCCTACTCGCGCGAGGTCTATGCGCTGATGCTGGACTACCTCGGCCAGGCCGGTGCCCGCCTCGTTGTCGTCGACATCGTCTTCGCCGGCCCGCGTGAAGGCGATACACGGCTGGCGCAGACCTTGGCCGCCGGCCCGCCGACGGTGCTCGCGGCTGCCGGCCTGGCGACGCGCCAGCGCGCCGGCGTCGAACTCGCGCCAGCCAGTGCGGCCGAGCAGCGCGCGCTGACCCGCCTGGGCGCGGCCCATGCGCCAGGCCTGGACTGGGACGCGCTGACGGCCCCGGCCGATGCACTGCTGGACGCGCTCGCCGAGCCCGCCAGCCTGGGAGTCATTTCGGTGGCCCTGGACGACGACGGGCTGCTGCGCCGCCTGCCGTTGTTGCATCGCGTGCAGGGGCGCAGCCTGCCCAGCCTGGCCTTCGCTGCGCGGCTGCGCGCCGACGGTGCGCTTGGCTGGCGGCGCGAGGGCGACGAGCTTGTCGCGGGCGCGCGCCGCTGGCCTGTGGACGAGGCCGGCCAGCTGCGCCTGCGCCTGCCGTTGGGCGGCGGCGAGCCACCGCGCGTGTCCTGGCAGCGCCTGATGCGCGCGGCCCTGGGCGAGAGCGAGGACGCCGAGCTGGCCCGATTGCTCGCCGGCCGCAGCGTCTTCGTCGGCAGCAGTGCCTTCTTTGCCGACGAGGTCATGACGCCCCAGGGCCGGTTGTCGGGGACGGCGCTGAACGCTGCCGTCTTCGAAGCCCTGGGCGCCGAGCCGCTGGCGCTGCTGCGCGAGCGCGGTGCGGGCGTGTGGGCCGTGGATGCATTGTTGTTCGCCCTGGGTGCGTTGCCCCTGCTGTTGCGTCGCCAGGCGCTGGCGGCAGGCATCGCGATGGCGGCGCTGCTGTTCGCGTCATGGAGTGCCGCGTGGGCCGGTACGCTGCCGACGCTCGCGCCCGGCTTCTACCTGCTCGCGCTGGCCCTGCTGCTGACAGCCGTCGAGCACGAGCGCCATGCCCGTGAGCGGGAGCGCGAGCTGACCCGCGAGCGCGAGTTGGCCGATGCGCGCAGCCGCGCCAAGACCGAGCTGCTGGCCCAGGTCAGCCACGAGATGCGCACGCCGATGAACGCCGTGCTGGGCTTCTCCGACATCCTCGCGCGCTCGCCGCTCAAGCCGGATCAGGCCCATTACGTCGAGGTGCTGGGCCATGCCGGTCGCCAGGTGTTCGCCCTCATCAACGACCTGCTCGACAACGCCCGCATCGAGAGCGGCCGGCTGGAGCTGGCCTCGCATCCCTTCAATCTGGTCGACCTCGTCGAGTTGCAATTGGAGCTGCTGCGCGAGCGCGCCCAGAGCCAGGGCCTGTGGCTGCGCGTGTTCGCGCGCACCGAAGCGGCGGGCTGGGTGCTGGGCGACCAGCAGCGTGTCGCGCAGATCGTCACCAACCTGGTCGGCAACGCCATCAAATTCACCAAGACGGGCGGCGTGACGGTCGAGCTGTCGCGCAGCACCCAGGGCCAGGTGCTGATCAGCGTGCAGGACACCGGCATCGGCATTGCACCCGACGGGTTGGAGCGCATCTTCCAACCCTTCGCCCAGGCGGATGCGACCATCGCGCAGGAATTTGGCGGCACCGGCCTGGGCCTGGCCATCACGCGCAGGCTGGCGCGGCTGATGGGCGGCGATGTCAGCGTGCACAGCCGTGTAGGCGAGGGCAGCTGCTTCGAGGTGCGGCTGGATCTGCCCGACTCACGCCCGCCGCATGCCGACCCGGCAGAGCCGCGCGCTGAGCGCATGGCGCCGAGCCGTCCGCTTGAGCTGCTGCTGGCCGAGGACAACGACGTCAACGTGCTCGTCATCGAGGGCATGCTGCAGCCCCTGGGTCACCGCATCAAGCGGGCACGCGATGGCGAGCAGGCCCTGGCCGCTCTGCGTGAAGGCACGGGCGAGGGTGACTTCGACCTCGTGCTGATGGACATGCTGATGCCCGGGCTGGACGGGCTGTCGGCCACGCGGCAATGGCGGGCCATCGAAGCTGCCGAGGGCAGGCCGCGCACGCCCATCGTCGCGCTGACGGCGAACGCCTTCGACACCGATGTGCAGCAGTCCCTGGCGGCGGGTTGCGACGCCCACCTGACCAAGCCCATCAGCCTCGCAGCGCTGCTGCGGGCGCTGGCCAAGTACGCGCGAGTCTGAGCCTTGCGGCGCCGGCCGCGGACGTGAAGGAAGTCAGGCCCTAATTCGCAGTGCTGTGAATGCGCCACAGCCTGACTTCCCGCAGGGGAGGAGCCATGAACTGCGGCTCAACACTTCTTTGCATGAGGGCAACAAGCCGCGCCGCGGCGGGGGTCGGGGGCGACCCTTCACAAGGCCCCAACTGACAGGAGTGAGCTTCCATGCAACACCGTCACACCCGACTGGCGCTGGCCTTGCTGGCCGCCGGTATCGCCGGCTCGGCCGCTGCGCAGAACGCACCGGCCCAACAGCAGCAGCTCGAGCGCATCACCATCACCGGCTCGTCGATCAAGCGCGTGGAATCCGAGACGGCCCTGCCGGTGTCGGTGATGACGCGCGACCAGATCGAGAAGACCGGCGCCACCAACGTCGAGGACATCCTGCGCCGCATCGGTGCCAACACCGCCGTGCAGTCGGACACCACGCAGGGCGCCGGCTATTCCCAGAGCTTCGCCAACCTGCGCGGCCTGGGCCCCAACTCGACGCTGGTGCTGCTGAATGGCCGGCGCCTGGCCAACTTCGCCTTCGGCTCCATCGGCGGCAATTCGTCGGTGGACCTGAACAGCATCCCTTTCGCGGCCATCGACCGCATCGAGGTGCTGCGTGACGGCGCCTCGGCCGTGTATGGCACCGACGCCGTCGGCGGCGTCATCAACTTCATCACCCGCAAGGACTACGACAAGGGCGCCGTCACGCTGAAGTACGGCGCACCCGAGAAGAGCATTGGCGGCAAGGAGACGAGCGCCTCCATCGCCTTCGGCATGGGCGGCCTCAAGACCGATGGCTACAACCTGCTCGTGACCGGCAACGTCAAGAAGCAGACCAAGGTCAGCTCCCTCGACCAGAAGTGGTATCTGCGCGGCATCGACGAGATCCCCGGCTCCGACCCCCCCACCTCGGGCCGCTCCTTCCCAGGTCGCCTCGTCGACTTCAACATCACGCCGGGCGCCTATGCCAACGCGGGTACCAACTTCAGCCCCTGCGACCCCAACTTCAACACCATCCAGACGCTGACCGCGACGACCCCCAACGGCACGCCGATCAAGCGCTGCCGCTTCATCTATCCGGCCATGCAGGAGAACCTGCCCGACTCCAAGAAGGCCGATGCCTTCGGTCGGTTGACGCTGGACACGGGCGGTGATTCGCAGGTCTTCTTCGAGGCCAGCTACGCACGCAACGACTCCATCGGCCGCACGGCCGCCGTGCCCATTGACTCGACGGCGGGTCATGTGAAGGCCGACGGCACCTACCCGTCCTTCGCCTTCCCCATCTCGAGCAAATACTTCCCGGCGGCACTGCTGACCAGCCTGGGCTACACGCCGGCGCAGTTCGACACGCTGGGCGGCGGTTTCACCGAGATCGCGATGCGTTCCGTGCCGGTCGGCCCGCGCACCAACAACGTGTTGAACGAGCAGACCCGCTTCGTGGCCGGTGCCACCGGCATCTTCCAGGGCTGGGACTACGACGCCGGCCTGACGATGTCGCAGGCCAAGGGCTCGCTGGACTACTACAACTACCTGCACGAAGGCCGCTTCATCACCGAACTGGCCACCGGGGTCATCAACCCCTTCGGCCCGCAGGATGAAGCTGGACTGGCCGCGCTGAACCGCGCGCGCATGGAAGGCCCGATGCGCCGTTCCAAGAGCACGACCTATGCCTTCGACGCCAAGGCCAGCACCGAGCTGATGGCCATGAGCGGCGGCCCGATGATGCTGGCCGTCGGCACCGATCTGCGCAAGGAAAAGGCCGACGACCATGCCGTGAATGCCGACTATGAGCTGGGCCTGCACATCGGCGGCGAAGGCACGGTGCCCAAGACCGTGGCCTCGCGCACCATCTATGCCGTGTTCAGTGAGCTGTCGATGCCCTTCGCCAAGGGCTGGGAGGCCACGGTCAAGGCGCGCTACGACAAATACAGCGACTTCGGCGGCACGTTCAACCCGGGCGTGACGCTGCGCTTCCAGCCCAGCCGCGAAGTGCTGCTGCGCGCCAGTGCCGGCACGGGCTTCCGCGCCCCGACGCTGTGGGACGTGAACAGCCCGACGGCCTTCACCAACACCGCCAACTCCCTGGTCGACCCGAACTGCCCGCCCGGCCAGGCCGGCGACCCGCGCTGCGAAACGCAGTTCAACGTGCGCCTGTCCAGTGACCCCTCGCTCAAGCCCGAGAAGTCGCGCCAGTATTCCTTTGGCGCGGTGTTCGAGCCGATGCGGGACCTGTCCATCGCGCTGGACTACTGGCATATCCAGAAGAAGGACCAGATCGGCACCATCGGCGGCGACGCCATCATGTCCGACCCGATCCTTTACCAGCGCTACAACACCCGCATCCACCGCCTGCAGCCCAGCGGCTTCATCAGCTACATCGAGACCCCGGTCGAGAACCTCGGCGATCTGAAGACCAACGGCATCGACCTCGACGTGAAGGCGGGCTGGAGCTTGGGTTCCATGGGTCGCCTGAGCGCCAGCTACGCCGGCAGCTTCATCAACCAATGGAAGCAGCAGAACGGCAAGGGCACGCCTTATGTGTCCTATGAGGGCACGGCCGGCGACGGTGCCGGCGTGCAGCCGGTGCCCAAGTGGCAGCACACCCTGGGCCTGGACTGGAACATGGGCAACTGGAACCTGACGCTGGAGAACATCTTCGTCAAGGGCTGGACGGAATCGGCCGGCCTGGTGGAGGCCAACGTCGGCCCGCTCGTCGAGCACAAGGTCAAGGACAGCAGCCGCTGGAACCTGGGCCTAGGCTGGAAGCCCATGCCCACGCTGGCCCTGCGTGTCGGCGCCCGCAACCTGCTGGACCAGGACCCGCCGTTCACCGCCGTGTCCAGCTATGGCTCGCACGTGACCGGCTATGCGGGTTCCTTCGTCGACCCGCGTGGCCGCTTCTGGTACGCCACGGCGAGCTACCAGTTCAAGTAGGCGGCGCCGGAGTGGCTACGTCTTGGGGGCTCTTCGGAGCCCTTTTTGTTTGGCAATGCCCGAGTGATGTACGGGGACACCGCAAGTGGCTAGAGTCGCCCGCGTCCCACCCCCCTGAGGAATCCCATGATCAACATGACCGTCAACGGTCGCGCCGTGTCGCTGGACGCCGAGCCCGATATGCCCCTGCTGTGGGCCGTGCGGGAGGAATTGCAGCTGACCGGCACGAAATTCGGCTGCGGGGCGGCCCAGTGCGGCGCCTGCACCATGCACGTGGCCGGCGCGCCGGTGCGGTCCTGCCTGACGCCGATTTCCTCGGTGCAAGGCCCGGTGACCACCATCGAGGGCATCGCCACCGACAAGGTTGGCCAGGCCGTGCAGGCGGCCTGGGTCGAGCATGACGTGGCCCAGTGCGGCTACTGTCAGAGTGGCCAGGTCATGAGTGCGGTTGCGCTGCTCAAGGGCAACAAGAAGCCCAGCGACGCGCAGATCGACGAGGCCATGGCCGGCAATCTCTGCCGCTGTGGCACCTACACCCGCATTCGCGCGGCCATCCACACGGCTGCGGCCAAGCTCGCCTGAGGAGGCCGACATGCTGAATCCCCGTCGCATCGACCAGGCACTGACCGCGGGCTCCCTTGGAGTTTCCCGCCGCAGCTTCGTCACCACCACCGTCGGCGGCGCCGTCGGCCTGGCGCTGTTGCCTGGCATGGCGAGCGCCCAGGCGCCCAAGCCCGGGTCCAAGCCGACTGAACAACCGTTGGCCTTCGTCACCATCGCCAAGGACGGCACCACCACCATCCTGTGCAACCGCATGGACATGGGCCAGGGCGTCGAGACCGGCCTGGCCATGATCTGCGCCGAGGAGCTGGAAGCCGACTGGAGCAAGGTGCGCACCGGTTTTGGCGACCAGAAGGCCGCCTACGTCGACCCGCTTTTCGGCATCCACCTGACCGGCGGCTCCAACTCGGTCAAGAACAGCTACCAGCAGTACCGCGAACTGGGTGCGCGCACCAAGGCCATGCTGGTGGCCGCCGCGGCCGAGAGCTGGGGGGTGCCGGCCGCATCGTTAAAAGCCGAGAACGGTGTCATTTCAGGTGGTGGCAAGAGCGCCGGCTATGGCGAATTCTTCGACGCCGCCATGAAGGGCACGGTGCCCGAGGCCGTCACGTTGAAGGATCCCAAGACCTTCAAGCTGATCGGCAAGCCCACCGGCCTGGTCGTCAGCCAGGCCAAGAGCACCGGCACCCAGGCCTATGGCATGGACGTGCAACTGCCGGGCATGGCGGTGGCCGTCATCCAGCGCCCGCCGGTCTTCAACGGCAAGGTCGCCAAGCTCGATTCGACCGAGGCGCTCAAGGTCAAGGGTGTCAAGGCCGTGCTGCCGGTGGCGCTGGACCGCGGCGGCCAGGGTGTGGCCGTGGTGGCCAGCGGCTACTGGGCGGCCAAGAAGGGCCGTGATGCGCTCAAGGTCGACTGGGACCTGGGTGGCGTGGCCAAGCCCGACACCGCGGCGCTGACCAAGCAGTACCTGGCCCTGGCCAAGACGCCCGGCACGCCGGCGCCCAAGCCGGAGTTCCAGGCCGATGCCAGCGCCTGGGCGAAGGCGCCCAGGAAGATCACGGCGGACTTCGTCTTCCCCTATCTGAACCACGCCCAGATGGAGCCGCTGGCCTGCACGGTGGACCTGAAGGCCGACCGCTGCGACTTCTATTACGCGGCCCAGATGCCCGGCATCGATGCGATGAACCTGGCCAAGACGGTGGGGCTCAAGCCGGAGCAGGTGCAGGTCAATGTGCAGATGGCGGGCGGCGGCTTTGGCCGGCGTGCCACGCCCGCCACCGAATGGCCGCGCGAGGCGGCAGCCGTGGCGGTGGCCCTGGCCCAGGCCGGCAAACCCATGCCGGTCAAGGTGATCTGGAGCCGCGAGGATGACGTCAAGGCCGGCTACTACCGGCCCATGACGGTGCATCGCGCCGAGATCGGCTTCGATGCCGCGGGCAAGATCTCCGGCTGGCAGCACCGCATCGTCAGCCAGAGCATCCTGAAGGGCTCGCCGCTGGAAGGCTTTGGCTATCAGAAGGGCGTGGACGGCACGACGACCGAGGGCATGCGCGATCCCTACGAGATCCCGATGAATCTCAGCGTCCACCACCCCGACGTCAATGTGCCGGTGCTGTGGTGGCGCTCGGTGGGCTCCACCCACACGGCCTATGTGATGGAGACCCTGGTCGACGAGATCGCCTTCGCCACCAAGCAGGACCCGGTGGCCTACCGCCTCAAGCTGATGGAGGGCAATGCCAAGGCCGACCGGCATCGCGCCGCCCTGCAGGCGGCCGTCGACAAGAGCGGCTATGGCAAGCGCAAGCTCAAACCCGGCCAGGCCTGGGGTGTGGCGGTGCATGAGAGTTTCGAGTCGGTCGTCGCCTATGTCGTCGTCGCCAGCATCAAGGGCAAAGGCAAGGATCGCCAGCCGGTGCTGCAGGAAGTGCATGCGGGCGTGCACTGCAACCTCTGCATCAACCCCAAGGCGGTCGAGACCCAGGTTCAGGGCGCGGCCATCATGGCCCTGGCCACGACCATGCCGACCCACCGTGTGACCTTCAAGGACGGCGTCGTCGAGCAGAACAACTTCTACGACATGGCCATGCCGCGCATGCCCGACGCGCCCAAGGTCATGACGGTCAGCATCGTGCCCAGCAACGACCCACCCAAGGGCATGGGCGAGCCGGGGCTGCCGCCGCTGGCACCGGCGCTCGCCAACGCGGTGGCGCGGCTGACTGGCAAGCGCCAGCGCGAGTTGCCGTTCAGCTTCGCTTGAGTCAGGTGCTGGCCGGCGCCGGCGGGTAGCCGGCCTCGGTCAGCACGGCCACCAGTGCCTCGCGGGGCAGGTCGCTGTCGACGTCGGCGGTCTTGGCGTTGCGATCAATCTCGACGCGCGCCTGGGCGTCGGCCGCCTTCAGCGCTTCGGTGATGGCGGCGACGCAATGGCCGCAGCTCATGTCGGGCAGGATGAAGCTGTGCATCGCTGGCATCATGCCCGCATCCACCTTTGCGGTATCGCCATGCACATCATTGCCCTCAGCGGCGCGCTGCGCCGCGCGTCCTACAACACCGCCTTGCTGCGCGCTGCCATCGCGATGGCGCCCGAGAGCGTCACGATCGAGCTGCGCACCCTGCACGGCATTCCCCTCTATGACGGGGACGTCGAGGCCCAGGGCATCCCCGAGGCCGTGACGAAGCTGCGCGAGGAGATCCGTGCCGCGGATGCGCTGCTGATCAGCACGCCCGAGTACAACCACTCCATCCCCGGCGTGCTGAAGAACGGGTTGGATTGGCTGTCGCGCCCCAGCGGCGAAGGCGCCAAGCTGTTTGGCGGCAGGCCCACGGCCGTGATCGGCGCGTCGCCGGGCGGCTTCGGCACCGTGCGCTCCCAGGGCGCGCTGTTGCCGGTGCTGCATGCTTTCGGCTGCGACCACTGGATGGCCGGCGAGCTGCTGGTCTCCAAGGCCGGCTCGGTCTTCGACGCCGACGGCCGTCTCGTTGATGACAGGGTGCGGGGGCAGTTGCAGACCTTTGTCCACGGCTTTGTCGACTTCGTGCGCAAGAGAACGTCATGAGCGTCCACGTCGAGCGCCTCGCCAGCCACATCGGCGACGTGGGCGGCATTCCCATCCAGCGGGCCCTGCCCAACAAGGCCCGGCGCATCATCAGCGCCTGGTGCTTCGCCGACCATGCCGGCCCGGCCACCTTGCCGCCCGAGCGGCGCATGAATGTCGGCCCGCATCCGCACACGGGGCTATCGACCTTCAGCTGGATGATCGAGGGCGAGATCCTGCACCGCGACAGCCTGGGCTCCGAGCAGGTGCTGCGGCCGGGCCAAGTCAACCTGATGACGGCCGGCCACGGCATCTCGCACAGCGAGGAGTCGCTGTCCGACCGCATTCACCTGGCCCAGCTGTGGATCGCGCTGCCCGATGCCGAGCGCGAACGCGCGCCCAGCTTCCAGCATTTCGCCGAACTGCCGCGCTGCTCGGTGGGCGGTTTTGACGGCACGCTGCTGGTTGGCGAGTTCGCCGGCCTGCGCTCGCCAGTGCCCAGCTTCACGCCGCTGCTTGGCGTGGACCTGGTTGCGGGCGGGCCGGCTGATGCGATGCTCACGCTGCGGCCCGGCTTTGAGCATGGGTTGATGCTGCTGGAGGGCGAGATCGAGGCGGCGCCGGCCGGCCACGATGCCGTCGAGACGGTCACGCCGGGCACGCTGCTCTACCTCGGCCCCGGCTGCGAATCCGTCGAACTGCGCTGCTCGGTCTCGTCACGCCTGCTGCTGCTCGGCGGCGAGCCCTGGAGCCAGCCGCCGCTGCTGTGGTGGAACTTCGTCGGCCGCGAGCCGGATGAGATGCGGGCCTGGGCCCTGGACTGGGCGCGCGAGGACGGTGGGCGCTTCGGTGCGGTCGAGGGCTATGGCGGCCCGCGCATCCCGGTGCCGCCGGTGCCGGCGCTGCACCGGCCGGGCTAAAGCGGCGCAAACCAAAACAGGCCGGCCGGCCCCAAGGTCAGGCCGGCCGGCTTGCCGGGTTCAGCGTCACTGTTTGCGGCGCCGGCTCCAGGCAGCTGCGGCAAGCGCCAGAACCATCAGCACCAGCACGTTCGGCTCCGGCACGGTGTTGCCCGGGCCGCCTATGGTGCATCCCGCACCGCAGCTCAGGCGCAGCACCTGTTCGATCTGCGATATGAAGAGCGTGCCGTTGCTGGTATCGGCCGATGTGAAGTCGCCGCGGCTGCCGCCGTTGGCAATGATGAGCATGGTGTCGTTGTCGACATCAAGCAGCCCCAGGGTCCCATCGTTGTTGTTGACGATGACGTCGCCGTCGTAGAGGCCGCCGATGATGACGCCTGTGCCGTCAGCGCCATGACCGCCCGTGCTGAAGTACGAGCGGATCAATGCGCCCGTGGCGATGTCATAGGACTGGATGATGCCGCCGTTTTCGATATAGGCGATGGTGCCGTCGGGTGAGACGGAGACACCGTCGGGGAACAGCCCCGGGTTGATGATGCGGTAGGCGCCGCTGACCGGGTCGATCTCGACGAGGCCGCGATTGGTAGACGCAATCATCTTGCCGCTGACCGATCCCCAGATGCCCAGATAGTCCACGAGATCGGTACCGGTGGCGCCGCCGATGGGCACGTAGGAGCCATCGTTGGCAAAGTGGTAGAAGCGCCCGCCGAAGAGCTGGCCGCCATAGGCCTGACCGGCGACGGTAGCCATCGCGAAATGCGGGTTCCCCGTTTCGAAGGCGTAGGGATTGGCGATCAGCGCATCGCCCAAGGTCTGGTTGTCCACATCCTTGAAGACATAGAGCTGACCGGAGCCCACGCTGCCGGTGACGATGTTGCCATTCGGCAGAACCGCCTGGGATAGCGGGCCGTAGTTGCCGAAGTTGTAGCCGCTGACGAAGGTGGTCAACGTGAAGCCGGCAGTGACGCCACCTGCCGTCAGTGTGAGGCCGGCGTGGGCAGCGGGGGCGAAGGCCACAGCCAGAGCCACGAAGCCAAGCAGTTTCTTCAGTGTCATCGCGGTCTCCGGACTGATTTTCGAGGTCGCCTCGGAGCAAGGCGGCGGTCCACATTTGCGGCACGCATAAGTCGTGCCGCGAGCCAGAAAAAGCTGCTGCGACACGCATTTATGGTTTTATGTCGTTTGTGAAAGGGGACAGGGTGTCAACTTCTCCGACACGCGTTCCGGAAGCCATGGAGCACGCCCACCGAGAGCTCGAAATCGTTGCTGCGCAAAAGGGATGCCTGCGTCGCGTTGGCGTCTGGGGCGCGGCCGCTGGGCGACCTGCGCATCTGTGCCACTCGGCCCGGCATGCGCAGCCGGACTGACGAACGAGTTGACCGCCTCAACCGGCCCGGGCGCTCTTCACCAACGCCTCGATGCGCGGCGTCGCATTCACCGGCACCAGCTCGATCTGTGGATTGGCCTTGGCGAACACGCGGAACAACTCGTCCGTGAAGCCGTGGCCGACGTCGGTCACGCCGTCGAAGTCGATCTCGGCGCGCCTGAAGGCCGACAGCCGTGAGCCGACGCGGCGGGCCTGGGCGCGCGAGTCCAGGGCGAGCCCCTCGCCGGCGAGCAGGCGCAGCTGCACGCGCGTCTGGTCGAACTCGATGCCGTCGCCTGCCAGGCTCCAGGTTTCCATGACTCCGTCCAGCGTGCGCGTCGTGTTCAGCGCGATGGCCATGTAGATCGAGCTGCCCTGGCGCGGCAGGGCGCGGCCCTTCTTCCAGCCGGCGCTTTCCCAGGCGCGGCGCTGGTAGGCGGTGTTGTTGGCGTGGATGTCGAACACATCGGCCAGCTGCGAGCTGAAGAACAGGCCCCGGCCGGTGTGAGCGTCGGGGGCGCTGGTGAGCCGCCCCTTGCTGAGCTCCAGCATCGCGTGCTGCGGGTCTTCGAGCTGGAAGGCGCTGCAGATCTTGTCGAACACGCCCATGCCGTCATCGCTGACGAGCAGCTGCACATGGGTGGGCGTCTGGCGCAGCGACACGGTGACGCTGCTGCCGCCGGAATGGTCGGCTGCGTTGTTCACGAGCTCGGTGAAGCCATGCTGCACCATGCGTTCCACATGCTTGGGCAAGGCGAAATGGGGTGCGAAGTCGCGTTGCCAGGGCAGGTCTTCCTGCAGGCCGTAAAGGGTGTAACTGCGGGCCACCTGGCGCAGGCTGCCGGGCGAGTACACCGGGCGGCGGCCGGTGCCGGAGCGGGTCAGCCAGCCGGCGTCCACCAGGCGCTTCAAGGCCGACACCGTCGCGCGGTGGCTGGCGCCGGTGCGCTCCTCGATGTGGGTGGCCAGATCGTGGGAATGCTCGCTGGCAGCGGCGGTGATCCAGTTGGTCAGGTGGTCGAACACCAGTCTTGTCATGGCCGAGCATTGTGATGACTACTCTCATCCGTGGGGGTGGGGCATGCCCGGGACTCCATAGAATCCCCAACCAGTTACGAAGCGGTTACGGCCTAGGGTGCGTACCGCAGTCGGCCCAGATTTCTCAACTCCACCGGGGACAACCCATGCCTCTCGTTTCCATGCGCCAGTTGCTGGACCACGCCGCCGAAAACGGCTACGGCATTCCAGCCTTCAACGTCAACAACCTGGAGCAGGTGCAGGCCATCATGGCTGCGGCCGACGAGGTCGGCGCCCCGGTCATCCTGCAGGCCAGTGCAGGCGCCCGCAAATACGCCGGCGAGCCCTTCATCAAGCACCTGATCCAGGCCGCCTGCGAGGCCTACCCGCACATTCCCCTGGTCATGCACCAGGACCACGGTACAAGCCCCAAGATCTGCGCCGGTGCCATCGACCTGGGCTTCGGCTCCGTGATGATGGACGGCTCGCTGATGGAAGACGGCAAGACGCCGGCCTCCTTCGAATACAACATGGAAGTGACCCGCAAGGTCGTCGAGATGGCGCACCAGGTCGGCGTCACCGTCGAGGGCGAGCTGGGCTGCCTGGGCAACCTCGAAACGGGTGATGCCGGCGAGGAAGACGGCATCGGCGCCGAGGGCAAGCTGGACCACAGCCAGATGCTGACGGACCCCGAGGAGGCGGCCACCTTCGTCAAGGGCACCCAGCTGGACGCGCTGGCGATCGCCATCGGCACCAGCCATGGCGCCTACAAATTCAGCCGCAAGCCCACGGGCGACATCCTGGCTATCGGCCGCGTGAAGGAAATCCATGCACGCATCCCCAATACCCACCTCGTCATGCACGGTTCGTCCAGCGTGCCGCAGGAGCTGCTGGCCATCATCAACCAGTATGGCGGCAAGATGAAGGAGACCTTCGGCGTGCCGGTCGAGGAGATCCAGGAGGCCATCAAACATGGCGTGCGCAAGATCAACATCGACACCGACATCCGCTTGGCGATGACGGGCGCGGTGCGCAAGTTCCTGGCCGAGAACCCCGACAAGTTTGACGCCCGCGAATGGCTCAAGCCCGCCCGCGAAGCCGCCAAGGTCATCGCCAAGGAGCGCTATATGCAATTCGGCTGCGAAGGCCAGGCCGGCAAGATCAAGGGCCGCACGCTGGTCGACATCGCTGGCGCCTATGCGCGCGGTGAGCTGGCACAGAAGGTCCAATAAGGGTTCAGTGACGCGTCACTGCTTCACCTACGGCTCACTGATGTGGGCCGACATCATGGCCCGCGTCTGCGGGCGTGAATTCGCCAGCGAGCCGGCCTCGCTGGCGGGTCATGCGCGCCACCCGGTGCGCGGCCAGGACTACCCCGGCCTGCAGGCCGCGCCCGGCGGCCTGGTGCCGGGGCGGCTGTATCGCGACGTCGACGCTGACGCCTGGGAGCGGCTGGATGCCTTCGAGGGCGTCGAGTACGAGCGCGCCGATGTCGTCGTGGCGCTGGCCGACGGCAACGCGCTACTGGCCCAGGTCTACCGCTTCCGCCCCGAGTTCGCCGACCGGCTGCTCCCTGGGGACTGGGACGCCGACGCTTTCGCCCAGGAGGGCCGGGAGCGCTTCATCGCCCGCTATGTGGGCTTCGAGCTGATCACGCCACGCTGAAGCCCCGGGAATAAGACACGTTTTCGCCTGATGCCCCCCTGTTCGCGGGGTCACAATGCATCGGCATAACCCCTTGGTCATTGGGGTCGGGAGCTGGGATGGACGAGCTGACCGGAATCGTCGCGCGAGCGGGTTTCCTGCCCCACGGCTATTGCTTCCAGTGGTCGCCCGGCCTGCTCTGGACCATGGTCGGCGCCGACCTTTCCATCGCGCTGGCCTACTTCTCCATCCCGCTGGCCATCGCCAGCTATGCCCGCCAACGCCCCCAGGTCAACCTTGGCAGCATCGCGACGCTGTTCGCCATCTTCATCTTCGCCTGCGGCGTGACCCATGTGCTGGACGTCTGGACGATCTGGCGCCCCGACTACGGACTGCAGACCGCTGGCAAGGTCTTCACCGCCTGCGCGTCCGTGCTGACGGCGGCCGTGGCCTGGCGCCTGATGCCCACGCTGCTGGGCCTGCCGTCACTGGACGAGATGCGCACGGCCAACGAGGCGCTTCGCAGTGAGATGGACCGCCGCCACAGCGCCGAGGACCATCAGCTGGAAGCCGAGCAGAGCCTGGCCGCCACGCTGTCGGCCATCGACGCCGGCTTCATCACGACCGACGGCGACGGCCGGGTCACGCGCATCAATGCCGTGGCCGAGCGCATCACCGGCTGGCCGGCGCGCGAGGCCCTGGGCCTGCCGGTCTGGGAAGTCTTCCAGCGCGAGGGCACGCCGGCCGACCTGAAGGCGCGCAACCCCATCGACGTCGTGCGCGAGCGCAACCGCGAAGGCGCTTTCCAGCGCCAGGCCGTCTGCGTCGCACGAGACGGCAGCCAGCGGCCCGTTGAGGTTCACGCTGACCTGACCCACCACGCCGACGGCCGCGTGCGTGGCGTCGCCATCGTCTTCCGCGACGTCGGTCGCCTGACTGAAGCCGAGGCCGAGGTGCGCCGCCTGGCGGCCGTCGTCGAATCCTCGGCCGACGCCATCATCGTCAAGACGCCGGATGGTCGCATCACCAACTGGAATGCAGGCGCCGAGAAGATGTTCGGCTACACGGCCGCGGAGGTCGTCGGGCAGCCGGTGCAGATGCTGATCCCGCCCGAACGTGAAGCCGAGGAGACGCGCATCCTCGCCAGTCTGGCCCAGGGCCAGCATGTGCCGCCGTTCCGCACCGTTCACATCGCCAGGGACGGCCGGCGAGTCGAGATCTCCGCCCAGGTCTCGCCGCTGCGCGATGCGGCCGGCCGCATCATCGGCGGCATCAAATCCGCCCGCGACCTGACCCACCAGCGCCAGATCGAGACCGCGCTGCGCCAGAGCGAGGCACGGCTGCGCTTCGCCCTCGAGTCCGCGGCCATCGGCGACTGGGAGCTGGAGCTGGACAGCGGCCTGATCCACCGTTCGCGCCGCTATGACCAATGTTTCGGCCGACCCGACTCTGAAGGCCCGTGGGACCGCGAGCGCATGCTTGCTGCCGTCCATCCCGACGACCGGGCCATGGTGGAGGCCGGCCTGGCGGCGCTGCCCGAAGGCCACCGGCCCTGGCATGCCGAGTTCCGCGTCATCTGGCCCGATGACAGCGTGCACTGGCTGCGCCTGGACGCCCGGGTCACCCACGACGACGCCGGTTCGCCGCGGCTGGTCGGCATCGTGGCCGACGTGACCGCCATGCGCACCGCCGAGCAGGCCCGCCAGCAGTCCATCTGGCTGGCGGCCGAGAACCGCCGCGTGCAGGAAAGCAGCCGGCTCAAGAGCCTCTTCCTCGCCAATATGTCGCATGAACTGCGCACACCGCTGAATGCCGTCATCGGCTTCGCCGACCTGCTGACCATGAGCGCCCATCCGCCGCATCTGCTGGATGGGCCGCGCCAGCGCGAGTGGCTGCAGCACATTGCCAGCAGCGGCCGGCATCTGCTGGCCATGATCAACGACGTGCTCGACCTGTCCAAGATCGAGGCCGGCAAGATGGACTTCCATCCCGAGCCGGTCGAACTGCCGGCCCTGGTCGACGACGTGATGGCCACCGTCGCGGTGCTCGCCGAGCAGCGTGGCCTGAGCCTTAAGTCCTCCATCGAACCGGGGCTGCGAGACCTGGTGCTGGACCCCGCTCGGCTCAAGCAGGTGTTGCTCAACTACCTGTCCAACGCCATCAAGTTCACGCTCGCCGGCGGCCACGTCGAACTGCGCGTGGTGGGCGAGGGCCCGCGGCTGTGGCGGTTGGAGGTCGAGGACAGCGGCATTGGCATTCCGGCCGACCGCCTCGGCCATCTGTTTGTCGAATTCCAGCAGCTCGACGACGGCCTGACCAAGCGCCACCAGGGCACGGGCCTGGGGCTGGCGCTGACGCGCCGGCTGGTGGAGGCCCAGGGCGGCCGTGTCGGCGTCTACAGCGAGCCCGGGCGCGGCAGCCGCTTCTACGCCGTGCTGCCGCGCCAGCCGCTGGATGCCGGCGAGCCGGTCGGGCGGCCGGCCCACCAGCAGCTCATCGCCCTGCGCGACCATCCGCTGCGCGACGGCCTGGCCCGTGATCTGTCGCGGGCCGGCGTGAGCGCCGACACCGCGTCCACAGCCGGCGAGGTGCTGCGCCTGACCCGCGCGCGCCGTTACACCGAACTGGCCATCGACCTCGGCCTGCCTGATGCGCCCGGCCTGTCATTGCTGGCGGCGCTGCGCAGCGGCGGGCCGTCCATGCACGCGGCCGTCAAGGCGCTGGCGCTGACGCCCCCGACGGGGGCGGGCGTGGCTTTCACGGTGTCCGACGTGCTGGCCAAGCCGCTGCGCCGCCCGGCCCTGGCGCGTGCCCTCGTGCCGCTGCGCGACCGGTTGGGTCCGGGCCGGCCGGTGCTGGTGGTCGACGACGAGGCGGCGTCGCGCGAGCTGATGCGTGCGGCATTGCAGGCCACGGGCGTCGAGGCCGTGGCCGTCGGCAGCGGCGCCGAGGCGCTGCAGCGCCTGCCCGCCCTGCAGCCTGGGGCCATCGTGCTCGACCTGATGATGCCCGGCATCGACGGATTCCAGGTGCTGCATGAACTTCGCGGGGACCCGCGCTGGGCCGAGCTGCCCGTCATCGTCTGGACGGCGCTGACCCTCAGTGGGCAGGACATCGAAAGCCTGGCGCGCTCGGCCGCGGCCATCGCCAGCGCTGGCGAGGCCGAAGCCCTGGCCGAGGTGCGCGATGCGCTGCTGCGCGCCGCCCGCCAGGACCGGCGTGGCCGACTCACGAAAGGTTGACATGGCTGGCGAACGCATCCTGATCGTCGACGACAACGAGCTCAACATCGATCTCGCACAGTACGTGCTGGAGGCCGACGGCTTCATCGTCGACCGCGCGCTGCACGTCGACGAGGCCTGGGCGCGGCTGCGCGCCTACCGGCCCGCCCTGGCCCTGGTTGACATCCAGTTGCCGGGCACCGACGGCCTGAGCCTGGTGCGCGCCATCAAGGCCACGCCCGACCTCGCCGATCTGCCCGTCATTGCCTTCACCGCCTTTGCCATGCCGGGCGACGAGGTGCGCTTTCGCGCAGCCGGCTGCGACGGTTATCTGACCAAACCGATCGACGTGCACAGCTTTGCTGCAACCGTACGTGGCTATCTGGCCGGAGGGGGCACCTAAAATCCGCGGCGTTGCCCTTCCGCTCGCCGCCATGCCCCAAGCCTTGTACGAATCCAGCCTGACCTCCCTGCCGCTGCTTGGCCGCGGCAAGGTGCGCGAGAACTACGCCGTCGGCGACGACCGCATCCTGATGGTCGCCAGCGACCGTCTCTCGGCCTTCGACGTCATCATGGGCGAGCCGATTCCGGGCAAAGGGGCGCTCTTGACCCGCATGGCGCTGTTCTGGTTCGACAAGCTGCAGGGCATCGTTCCCAACCATCTGACCGGCCAAGACCCGCTGTCCGTGGTGTCGGCCGAGGAGCGCGAGCAGCTCAAGGACCGCACCATGCTGGTCAAGCGGCTCAAGCCCCTGCCCATCGAGGCCGTCGTGCGCGGCTACCTGGCCGGCAGCGGCTGGGCCGAATACCAGGCCAGCGGCAGCGTCTGCGGCGTCAAGCTGCCGGCGGGCCTGCGCAATGCCGACAAGCTGCCCGCCCCCATCTTCACGCCGGCCACCAAGGCCGAGATGGGCGATCACGACGAGAACATCTCGTTCGAGCAGGCGGCTGAAATCATCGGCGCCGACCTCGCCGCCCGCGTGCGCGACATCTCCATCCAGCTCTACCAGCGCGCCGCCGATTTCGCGCTGACCAAGGGCATCATCATTGCCGACACCAAGTTCGAATTCGGCCTGGATGCCGACGGCACGCTGACGCTGATGGACGAGGTGCTGACGCCCGACTCCTCACGCTACTGGCCGGTCGAGAGCTATGCGCCGGGCAGTAACCCGCCCAGCTACGACAAGCAGTTCGTGCGCGATTGGCTGGAGGCCGTGCGCATCGACGGCCAGCCCTGGGGCAAGAAGGCTCCCGCGCCGGCCCTGCCGGCCGAGGTGATCGCCAAGACGGTGCAGAAGTACGAAGAAGCGCTGCAGCGGCTGACGGCATGAGCGCCGCGCCGGGCCGTCCCAAGCAAGCTCGCTCCCGCCTGGCGGGAGTGAGCCCGGACATGGGATGCCCAGTGGGCATCGCATGCCTGGCGAACGCCTGGCCGCGCTGCCGGACAGGCAAGGCCGCAGGCCGAAGGGTGCACCAATGAGCGTTGCAGCCGGTCCGGTCAAGCTTCGCAGCCGGCTGGCACAGCGGCTTGACGGCGAGATTGCCGCCGTCGCCTCCATGCCGGCGCGTGCCGCCGTGCTGCAGGTCCAGCGTGCCATCCTGTGGCTGCGCCATGGCCGCGAAGTCGAGGCCCGCGAGGAGCTGAACCGCCTGCAGGCGCGCGCCCTCGTGCATCCGCGCATCGAGCTGGCCGCCTGGCTGCATCTGGCCGAAGGGCTGACGGCTTATTTCAGCGCCTTCGGCGGTGGCGCCCGTGAACGCGTGCGGCGCGCCCACGTCATGGCCAAGGCGGCCAACCTGGCGGCGCTGCAGACCCTGTGCGACGCCTGGCTGGCGCAAATGGCCTTTGTCGACCGCGATATCGACCGTCTCGTCGCCCATGCCGCCGCCGTGCTGGCCGCCCCCGCGGACAACCCCGCAGCCTGTCGCGTCGCTTCTGCGCTGGGCATGGCCTGGGACCTCGCGATGGGGGCTCGGGACGAAGCCGCCGCGTCGTCCTGGTATGCCTGGGGCCGCCGCGCCGCCAGCGCCGACGGAGACGACGCCGGCCTGGCTGCCTTGCTCTACAACCAGATGCAGATGCGCGCCCTGCGCATCCGCCACGCTGCCCTGGCCGGCGAGCCTGGCGAGGCGCCGGCCGTGCTGCTGGGGGTGGACTCCATCGGCCATTTCGACGACGCCGTGGGCGGTTCGGCCCGCGCCAACCTGACCCCGCTGCTGCGCGCCCAACTGCTGACCGTGCAGGGTGACTACGCCACTGCCGCTGCCTTGCTGGAGGCCAACCTGCCCGAGGCGGTGGCGGCTGGCCTGGCCCGTACCGGCGGCAGCCTGCTGGCCGACCTGGCCTGGTGCTGGGCCAACAACGGCGAGGTCCAACGCGCCAGGGCCCTGGCCGATCAAGCTGCCGTCGAGGTGCTGGCCGAGGATGCGGCCCACTGCGACCTCGACGAATGCGCGGCCCTGCACGCCCGCCTGGCCCAGGTCTACGCCCGCTTGCATGAGGATGGGCTGGCAGCCCGCCACGGCGACGCCGCCCAGGCCGCCTGGGGCCAGGACGCCGCCCAGCGCCGCCTCTGGGCCGAGCGCTTGAGTAGCGCCGGGCTGGGCACTCCGCCACGCTGACCGGCTTTTTCCGGAGAGTCGGCACGGCTTGGCTGCGGTACTCTCGCCGGCCTATGACCGCCGACGCCCGCGACGACGAAGCCATCAATGCCTTGCCCGCCGGCACCCGGTTCGGCGAGCTGGAGATCATTGGCACCCTGGGTGTGGGCGGCTTCGGCATCGTCTACCTCGCACGCGACCACTCGCTCGAGCGCGAGATCGCGATCAAGGAGTACATGCCCAGCCAGTTCGCACTGCGCGACGGGCAGTCCCAGGTGTCGGTGCGTTCGGTCTCCATGAAGGAGACCTTCGAGCTCGGTCGACGCAGCTTCGTCAACGAGGCCAAGCTGCTGGCGCGCTTCGACCACCCTTCCCTGCTCAAGGTCTACCGTTTCTGGGAGGCCAACGGCACCGCCTACATGGCCATGCCGCGCCTGGTCGGCCAGAACCTTCGCGAGGCGCGCAAGGCCCGACCGACGCCGCCACCCGAGGCCTGGGTCAAGCGCATCTTCGACGCCGTGCTGGGTGGGCTGGAAACCCTGCACGCCCAGAACGTCTGGCACCGTGACGTCGCGCCCGACAACATCTTCCTGCCCTCCGACGGCAGCCCGCCCATCCTGCTGGACTTCGGCGCCGCCCGCCAGGCGATCAGCGACCGCACGCAGGTCTTCACCGCCATCCTCAAGCCCAGCTTCGCGCCCATCGAGCAGTACGCCGAGGCCACGACACTGCGTCAGGGGGCCTGGACCGACTTCTATGCACTGGCCGCTGCCATGCATGAGCTGCTGACCGGCCGGCCACCGCCGCCGGCGACGGCCCGCGCGATGGGCGACGAACTCCTGCCGCTGGAGGTGCCCGGCTATTCACCGGCCTTCCTCGCCGGCATGGACTGGGCGCTGCGCGTGGCGCCCCATCAGCGCCCCCAGACCGTCGCCGCCTGGCGCGAGGTGCTGGACGGCCGTTCGGCCGTGCCGCGGCCCCAGCTCGCTCAGCCCCGGGTGCCGGCTGCGCCCACGTCGCCGGCACCCGCGGAGCCGCTGGATCTCGAATTCGCCGACACGGTGCAAGGCCCGCCGCTGGACGAGGACGACGGGCAGACCGTTGTCGTGCCGCTGCGCAAGTCCGCGCCGCCTCCTCCACCGCCGCCGCCACCGCCGCGTGCAACGAAACCGTCACCGCAGGCCGCGGCCCCGCAGCGGCCCTCCTGGCAGGTGCCAGCCATGATCGGCGGCGGCTTGGGAGCGTTGCTGTGCTGGGCCTTTTTGTCATGCAGTTGCGCGGCAATCAGGCCCAGCCCGAGGTGACGCCGGCCGAACCCGCGGCCTCCGTGGCCGCGGCCGCGCCGGCGCCCGTGCAGCAGACGCAATCCGAACCGTCAGCTTCGGTGGCCAGCGCGCCGGCTCCGCAGTCCGCATCTGCGCCCGGACCTGTGGTCACACCGGTGCCTGCGCCCCTCAAGGCGGCCTCGTCGGCCGTGACCACGGTCAACATCCGCCCGGCGTCATCGTCCGCCTCGGCAACGTCGCGCCGTGAAACGGCGCCCAAGCCCATCGTGACCGAAAAGGCCGGTGACTTCCGCCCCGTGCCGCGCAGCCCCGTCTTCGCGGCGCCCGAGCCGGCGGCCTCCAGCCCGGCCGCCCCGTCGAGCAAGGCGGCCCCGGCATCGGCGGCCCCTGCGCCGTCCACCGAGCCGCGCACCGCCAACGAGGCCTGCGGCGGCCGGGTGCTGTTCGCGCGCGCCTGGTGCATCGACCGGCAGTGCGAAAAGCCGATCTATCACAACGATCCGGAATGCGTGAGGCTGCGCGACATCCGCAGCAATCGCGGCAACAGCGGCGTGCCCTGAGGCATGCCGGGCTGCCCGGCCGTCAGACGGGCTTGATCAGAACAGCGCCATCGACAATTTGCGCCGATAGCTGTCGATCAGCGGGTCGCTGGGCACGACGGCGGCCTTGCCGGACAGTTCCAGCGTGCCACTTTTGGCCTCGGCGGCGTGCTTGGGAGCCGGCTTGGTCAGCAGCTCGAGGATGGCCACGTAGGTTTTGCGCGCGGCCTCGCCGTTCCAGGCCTTGTCGCGCATGATGATTTCCAGCAGTTCGTCCATGGCTTCGGTGAAGCGCTGGCCGGCCAGATGTAGCTGGGCCAGCGTGAAGCGGGCCTCGAAGTCGCGCTTGTTGGCGGCGATTGATCCCCGCAGCGCGGTCGGGTCCGCACCGGCGGCGGCATCGAAGGCGCTGAGCCACGTGGCCAATGCGGCCAGACGGGGCGAGGGCACCAGGGTGTCAGCGGCCTTGGCCGCCACCGGTGCGAAGGCGGCGCGCGCGTCGTTGAGCAGGCCGAGTTCCAGCAGCGCCTTCACGTAATCGAAGCGGGCGGCGTCATTGGCGGGGTCGGTCTGCACGGCATGGGCCAGCTTGGTCAGCGCGGCTTCCAGGTCGCCGTCGGCCATCAGGTCCTGGGCATCGGCCAGGTCGGCCTCGGCTTCGAGTTCTTCGCCGGCCGGCACATGCTTGTCCAGGAACTCGCGGATCTGCGCCTCGGGCAGGGCGCCGACAAAGCCGTCCACCGGCTGGCCGCCAGAGAACATCACGCAGAAGGGGATGGAGCGCACGCCGAACATCTGGCTGAGCTGGGTGGCGATCTCGGGCACCTCGTCGCTGTTCAGCTTGGCCAGCGTGAAACGGCCAGCGTAGGCGGTTTCCAGCTTCTCCAGGACGGGACCCAGGGTCTTGCAGGGGCCGCACCAGGGCGCCCAGATGTCCAGCAGCACGGGCTGGTTCTGGGACGCGACGATGAGTTCGGCTTCGAAGTTCTGGAGGTTGATGTCGATCATGGCTGAGGGTAGTTGCGGACGCGCCACCTACAATTCAAGGCTTTTCTGAGCCTTCCGGAGCGCGACCTTGTCCACCCCAGCCCCCCAGAACCCGGATGCCGTCATCGGCATCGTCATGGGCTCCAGCAGCGACTGGGAGACGATGAAGCAAGCGGCCGAGATTCTGACCGAGTTCGGTGTCGGCTTCGAGGCGAGGGTCGTGTCGGCCCATCGCATGCCCGATGAGATGTTTGCCTATGCCGAAGCGGCGGCAGGCCGCGGGCTCAAGGCGATCATCGCCGGTGCTGGCGGTGCGGCCCATCTGCCGGGCATGCTGGCCGCCAAGACGACGGTGCCGGTGCTGGGCGTGCCTGTCGCCAGCCGGCACCTGCAGGGCGTCGACTCCCTGCATTCCATCGTGCAGATGCCCAAGGGCATCCCGGTCGCGACCTTTGCCATCGGCAATGCCGGCGCGGCCAATGCGGCGCTGTTTGCGGTGGCGATGCTGGCCACGGGCAATGCGGCCCTGCTGGACAAGCTGAATGACTTCCGCATGAAACAGACCGAAATCGCCCGCGCGATGAGCGAGGAACTGCGTTGACAGCCCTTCTCCCTGGCGCGGCGACGCTTGGCGAGTCGCGGCAAGCGACGCTGGGCGTCTTGGGCGGCGGCCAGCTCGGTCGCATGTTCGTGCATGCCGCCCAGGCCCTGGGCTACCGTTGCATCGTGCTCGACCCTGACGCCGTCAGCCCGGCGGGCGCCGTGGCCGAGAAGCACATCAAGGCCGACTACCTGGATTCCTTCGGCCTGGCCCAGCTGGCGCGCGACTGCGACGCGATCACGACCGAGTTCGAGAACGTGCCGGCCCTTGCGCTGGAGACGCTCGCCGGCATGCGTGTCGTGGCGCCCGCCGCGGCGTCGGTCGCCGTCTGCCAGGACCGCGCCATCGAGAAGGCGCATTTCGAAGCGGCCGGCGTGCCCTGCGCGCCGCATGCCGTCATCACCAACGAGATCGAACTCACGGCCGTCGACCCGGCCCTGCTGCCAGGCATCCTGAAGACCAGCCGCATGGGCTATGACGGCAAGGGTCAGGTTCGCGTGGCCACCACCGCCGAGCTGGCCCAGGCCTGGGAAGGGCTCAAGCGCGTGCCCTGCGTGCTTGAGCAGTTGCTGCCGTTGAAGGCCGAGCTGAGCGTGCTGGTCGCACGCGGCGCGGACGGGCAGATCGTCAACTTCCCGGTGCAGCAGAACCTGCACCGCGGCGGCATTCTGGCCGTCACCGAGGTGCCGGCGCCGGATGTGCCGGTCGAGGTCGACAGGCTGGCAGTAGCCGCCGCCCATCAGGTCGCGGACGCGCTGAACTATGTCGGCGTGCTGTGCATCGAGTTCTTCTGGTTGCAGGACGGCCGTCTGGTCGTCAATGAGATGGCGCCGCGGCCGCACAACTCCGGCCACTGGACGATGAACGGCGCCGATGTGTCGCAGTTCGAGCTGCAGGTGAGGGCGCTGGCCGGCCTGCCATTGCCGGCGCCGCGCCAGCATTCGGCCAGCGTCATGCTGAACCTGCTCGGCGACCTCTGGTTCAACGACGACGGCGGCCCCACGCCCCCGGCCTGGGACCGCGTGCTGGCCCTGCCGGGCACGCATCTGCACCTCTACGGCAAGGCCGACGCCCGCCATGGCCGCAAGATGGGCCATCTGAACATCACGGCCGACACGCCTGCGGCGGCTCATGCGATCGCCGTGGAGGCTGCCGCCGTCCTGGGCCTGCCCACCGACTTCTGATGTTGCTTCTGCCCGGCAACGATCCCGAAGCCGTCCAGGCCGCCGCGCGCCGCCTGGCCGACGGCGAATTGCTCGGCCTGCCGACCGAGACCGTCTATGGCCTGGCCGCGCGCGCCGACCAGGACGAGGCCGTTGCCAGGATCTTTGCCGCCAAGGGTCGGCCCAGCGACCACCCGCTGATCGTCCATGTGCTGGACGCCGCCGGCGCCGAACCCTTTGCCGACCATCTGCCCGTCGCAGCACGCCGGCTGATGGATGCCTTCTGGCCCGGCCCGCTGACCGTCATCGTGCCGCGCAAGGCCGGCATGGCCGAGGCTGCGGCTGGTGGCCACGCCACCGTCGCGCTGCGCTCACCCGCCCACCCGGTCGCCCGCGCTGTGCTGGCCGCCGCGCGCGCGCTGGGCGTCGAGGGCTTGGCCGCGCCGAGCGCCAACCGGTTTGGTCGCGTCAGCCCGACGCTGGCTCGCCATGTCGTCGAGGAATTCGGCCCCGAGCTGATGGTGCTGGACGGCGGTGCCTGCGAGGTGGGCATCGAGTCCAGCATCGTCGACTGCAGCCGCGAGCATCCGGCCCTGCTGCGTCCGGGGCTGATCAGCCGTGGCCGCATCGAGGCCGCCCTGGGCCAGCCGCTCGTGGAGCCGGATGCCACGGCGCCCAAGGCCTCGGGCACCTTGGCTGCGCACTACGCGCCGAGCGCCCGCGTGCGCCTGCTGGATGCCCAGGCGCTGGCTTTACGTTTGGCCACAACGGCCGCCAGCGGGGGCCTGGAGGGGGTGGCGGTATATTCACGCGCCCAGCTGCCGGCTTGGCGCTGGCAGGCCATGCCGGCCGACCCGGCGGCAGCGGCCCACGAATTGTTCGCGGTGCTGCGCCTTCTGGACGCGGCCGGCGCGCGTGAAATCTGGGTCGAGGCACCGCCCCACGACCCTGCCTGGGATGGCGTGCGCGACCGGCTCAGCCGGGCCGCGGCTGCCTTTTCCGATTGAGTTCTTGTTCCTGAGTTGATCGTCATGCAACGTGTTGTCTCCCAGAAATTGAAGCGCGGCCTGGCCCTGGCCACGGTGGCATCAGCCGCGCTGATCGCCGGCTGCGGCGGTGGCAGCACCCAGCAGATCGACCCGTTTGCGCCGACCCGCGTCATCGCCTTCGGCGACGAGATGGGCACCATTCTGCAAAGCGGCAAGAAGTACACGATCAACGGCCTGAATCCCGACACCAAGCAGGTGGACTGCAAGCTCAGCCCGGTCTGGAGCCAGATCTTGGCCGGCGGCTTTGGCTTCGTCTACCCGCAGTGCAACACTGACTTCGTCGCGCTGCCCCAGGGCATCATGTACGCGGCACTGGGCAACAAGGTTGCCGATGTGCGCGACAAGATCGACCTGCATCTGTCCAACGACCGCTTCGGCCCCAAGGACATCGTGTCCATCATGGTCGGCGTCAACGACATCCTCGAGTTGTATCGCCAGTTCCCGGCCCAGAGCCGTGACTCGTTGATCAACGAGGCCAAGGCGCGCGGCAAGCTGCTAGCCGACCAGGTCAACCGCATCGCCAATGCCAACGGCCGTGTGCTGGTGGCCACCATCTTTGACGTCGGCCTGACACCCTACGGTCAAAAGGAAAGACAGCAGCAGACCGACATCGACCGTGCCATCTTCCTGAACGACCTGAGCTCGGCCTTCAATACGACCATGCGTCTGAACCTGCTCAACGACGGCCGCCTGGTTGGCCTCGTGCTCGTTGACGAGACGATCCAGCAGATCGCGCGCTTCCCGGCCGCCTTCGGCTACGCCGATGTGACGAACGCGGCCTGCCGCACCGAGGTCGCGCCTCAGGACTGCACGACGGACACGCTGGTGACCGACGCCAACCCCACGCAATGGCTGTGGGCCGGCGACACCCTGCTTGGCCCGAGCGCGCAGCAGCGCATCGGCACTTTGGCGCTCACGCGCGCCAAGAACAACCCGTTTTAGCCCACCCCCGAGGCGCTGACTGCCAAGGCCAGAGGCCTTGTCCTTCGGCAGGCACAAACAGTCCTCAGGACTGTTTGTGTCCGGCCTCAGTGCCTCCCCCTCAAGGGCAGCAGGCACTGGGAATGCTCAGGCCGTATTGGTGCGCAGTTCGCGGCGCAGGATCTTGCCGACGTTGCTCTTGGGCAGTTCGTCGCGGAACTCGATGAACCGGGGCCGCTTGTAGGCCGTCATCTGTGCCGTGCAGTAGCTGGCCAGGTCTTCCTCGGCCAGCGCCGGGTCGCTCTTGACGACGAAGAGCTTGACCGCCTCGCCCGACTTGGCGTCCGGCACGCCCACCGCGGCGCACTCCAGCACGCCGGGATGCATGTTGACGACCTGCTCGATCTCGGTCGGGTAGACGTTGAAGCCACTGACCAGGATCATGTCCTTCTTGCGGTCGACGATACGCACATAGCCGCGCTCGTCCATGATGCCGATGTCGCCGGTCTTGAAATAGCCGTCAGCGCACATGACGTTGGCGGTCTCGTCCGGGCGCTTCCAGTAGCCGGCCATGACCTGCGGGCCGCGGATGCAGATCTCGCCGCGTTCGCCGATCGGAAGGTCGCGGCCGTCGTCGTCGCGGATGGCGATCTCGGTGGACGAGATCGGCAGGCCGATGCTGCCGTTGAAGGCGCGCTGGTCCAGCGGATTGATGGTCGCCGCCGGCGAGGTCTCGGACAAGCCATAGCCTTCGACCACCGGGCAGCCGGTGACCTTGAGCCATTTCTCGGCCGTGGCCTGCTGTACGGCCATGCCGCCGCCGTTGGAGATGACCAGCTCGGAGAAGTCCAGCCGCGAGAAGCCCGGCTCTGCGGCCAGTGCATTGAACAGCGTGTTGACGGCAGGGAAGATGTGGATCTTGTGTCCGCGCAATGTCTCGATGAAGCCGGGGATGTCGCGCGGATTGGGCACCAGGATGTTGAGGTGGCCCATGCGCGCACCGAGCATGAAGCAGGCCGTCAGCGCGAAGATGTGATAAAGCGGCAGCGCACAGACGTTGGTGAACTGCATGTTCTGGTCGGGCAGCCGGGCCAGCATGGGCTGGAACCAGGCCTCGACCTGCAGGATGTTGGCGACGATGTTGCGGTGCAGCAGCGTGGCGCCCTTGGACACGCCGGTCGTGCCGCCGGTGTATTGCAGGAAGGCAACGTCGTCGGGCCCGAGCTCGGGCTTCTTCAGGTGCAGGCGCTCGCCATGGGCGAGGGCCTCATTGAAGCGCACGACGGTGCGGCCGTCGCCGGCTGGCAGGCGGAACTCCGGCACCATCTTCTTCAGGTGGCGCACGGCAAAGTTGATCAGCGGGCCCTTCCACCAGTTCAGCAGGTCACCCATGGAGGCGAGCACGACATGCTTCACGTCGGTCGCGTCGATGACCTCGGACAGCGTGTGCGCGAAGTTCTCCAGCACGACGATGGCGCGCGCGCCCGAGTCCTTGAGCTGATGCTCCAGCTCGCGCGGCGTGTACAGCGGGTTCACGTTCACGACGACGAAGCCCGCGCGCAGGATGGCCGCGATGGCCACGCCGTACTGCAGCAGGTTGGGCATCATGATCGCGACGCGGTCGCCCTGCTTGAGCCCCTGGGCCTGCAGCCAGGCGCCGAGCTGCATGGAGAGCTGGTCGATCTCCGAGAAGCGCATCCGCTGGCCCAGGCAGATGGCGGCATCGCGCGAGGCGTGCTTGCGGAAGGCCTCGTTGAGCAGGTCGACCAGCGAGCCGTAGACGCGGGTGTCGATCTGCGCCGGCACGCCTGCTGGGTAGCTGGCCAGCCAGGGCTTGGCGCGGGATGTCACTTCGGTGACTTCGGCAAGGACGGCGGTCATCGAGAGCCTTCTGACGTGCTTGGCGTGAAGCCTTCGATGTTGGGACGCCGTGTTACATCAAGCTAGGGGAGTTGCCCTAACGCGGATGCATCACCGCGAAACAATGCACGTGCGAGTGTGTCCTCACGGTGTCGCACAGTGGACAGGAACTCGCCGGCGCCCCGCATGTCGCGGAAAGTGTCGAAGCCGCCTTCGAGAAAGCTCTGCAGCGCGCCCAGGCCCGCCATCTGCGCGGGGCCGCGCATCAGCCGCAGCGTCTGGCGCAGCAGCGGCTTGCGGGTCAGCTTGTCCAGCGACTCGCCCACCGCCATCGTCAGCTCGATCTGCCGCTGCCTCGACGCGGGCTCGCCGCAGGCGCGCCAGGCAATGGCGTATTCGTCGGGCTTGATATCGGCTGACAGCAGGTGCTCGGCCATGCGCGTATCCAGGCGTTCGGACAGGGCGTGCAGCTGCGCGAGCTTGGCGACCGTGTCGACGACCTCGGCGGGAAAGAGGCGGGTCAGCGTCGGGATGACGCGGGCGAACTGCGCATCACGCTGGCGGTAATCGTCGGGACCGTAAAGCTCGTGCAGGAAGAAGCGCGTGGCCGCCTCATAGCGTGGGTTGGCGAGCAGATCGGCATAGGTGGCCGCAAAGCGGCGCTGCTGGAAGGCCTTCACGCTCTGGACGCGGGCCTCGAGCTCGGGGTCGGCAGCACGGCGGGCGCGTTCTGCGTCGACGGCGCGCAGTTCCTTCAGCAGGGATTCGGCACTCAGTTCATCCATGGGTCGGCGGAATTCTGCCTTCCTACACTCGGGCGATGAACGGACGACTGCAAAGGATCTGGGTATTGCTGCGGCTGGCCCTGGCGCTGGCCGTGGGCTGGCGCTTCGGCTGGGGCTGGGGGCTGCTGACGCTGGGCCTGCATGCGCTCATTCTGGCGGGGGGCTTCCTGCAATTGCGCTGGGTGAACCGGCCCGCACCGGCCTGGGGGCAACTGCTTCGCGCCTGGGCCCGGGAGGTCGTCGCCAGCGAGTTGGCCTTCTCATGGCGCCAGCCCTGGCGCGAATGGGCCGAAGCGGATCATCTGCCGGCGGGCGCCGGGCAGGGCGTGTTGCTGGTGCACGGTTTTTCCTGCAATCGTGGCCGCTGGAATGGCTGGATGGAGCGCCTGCGCGAGCAAGGTGTCGCTTTCGTCGCGCCTTCGCTGGAGCCGGCTTTCGGCAGCATCGATGCCTATGCGGACGAGATCGAGGCCGGCGTGCAGCGGTTGAAGGCACTGACTGGCCGTATGCCCATTCTTTGCGCCCACAGCATGGGCGGCCTGGCGCTGCGGGCCTGGTGGCGCCGCTTCGGCGCGGGGCATGAGGCGCCGCACGTCATCACGCTGGGTTCACCCCACCAGGGCACGCGCATGGCGGCGCTCGGTCTGGGCGTCAACACGCAGCAGATGCGCCTGGGCAATGCCTGGCTGGCGGCGCTGCCGGGTCTGCCTGACGTTGACTGCTTCTGGACGCCCTGTGACCAGATCGTCAATCCGGCGGAGCGGGCGATCCTGGCCGGCGCGCGGGCGCACCGGCTCGATGGCGTCGGCCACATGGGCCTCGTCCACTCGGACGAGGCCTGGCAGTGTCTTCAGACGGCCTTGGCGGGCTCGTCCTTCAGCACACCGCGGCGGATCTGATCCAGTTCGATGCTCTCGAACAAGGCCTTGAAATTGCCTTCGCCGAAACCCTCGTTGCCCTTGCGCTGGATGAGTTCGAAGAAGATCGGACCGATGACTTCCTTGGTGAAGATCTGCAGCAGCAGCTCGTTGTCCACGCCCAGGTGGGTGGCGCCGTCGATGAGGATGCGCAGGCGGCGCAGTTCGTCCACGTTCTCGCCGTGGCCCGGCAGGCGCTTGTCGATGAGGTCGAAATAGGTCTCGATGGTGTCCTGGAACTGCACGCCGGTGCTCTTCATGCCCTCGACCGTGCCGTAGATGTCGGTCGTGCCCAGCGCCACGTGCTGGATGCCCTCGCCGTGGTACAGGTCCAGGTACTCGGCGATCTGGCTCTTGTCGTCGCTGCTCTCGTTGATCGGGATGCGGATCTTGCCGCAGGGGCTGGTCATGGCCTTGCTCTTCAGGCCGGTCAGCTTGCCCTCGATGTCGAAGTAGCGCACCTCGCGGAAGTTGAAGAAGCGCTCGTAGAACTCCGACCATTCCTTCATGCGGCCGCGGAAGACGTTGTGCGTCAGGTGGTCGATCTCGGTCAGGCCGTGGCCCACCGGGTTGGGGTCGACCGGCTGGCCCTGCGCGTCCAGCAGCGGCACGAAGTCCACGTCATAGATCGAGATATTGCCGATGGCACCGGCGCCCGCGCCGCCCTTGCCCTGCCAGCGGTCGACGAAATAGATCAGCGAGTCGCCGATGCCCTTGATGGCCGGGATGTTCAGCTCCATCGGGCCGGCCTTGTTGTCGAAGCCCCAGGCGCCCAGCTCCAGCGCGCGTTTGTAGGCATGGCCGGCGTCCTGCACGCGAAAGGCGATGGCGCAGATGGACGGGCCGTGCAGGCGCGCGAAGCGCTGCGCGAAGGAATCGCTCTCGGCGTTGATGATGAAGTTGACGCCACCCTGGCGGTACAGCGTCACGCTCTTGTGGCGGTGCTTGGCGACGGCCTTGAAACCCATGGTCTCGAACAGCTTGCCCAGGCCCGCCGGATCGGGCGCGGCGAACTCGATGAACTCGAAACCATCGGTGCCCATCGGGTTGTCCCAGGGGGTGAACTTGGCCATGAAAGTCTCCAGCGGCGTGATGCTTGAAAACGAAAATTCTGCGGCGCGGTTCGCGCAGGTTTCATGCATTCTTCGGCGCGGACTCGGCCATCGGCGCAGGAAACATGCAAAATCACGGCCATGGAAGCCGCCATCGAGCTCGACGCCATTGACCGCCGCATTCTGCGCGCGCTGCAGCAGGATGGCCGCCTCACCTATGACACGCTGGCCGGCGAGGCTGGGCTGTCGTCTTCCGCCGTGCTGCGCCGCGTGCGTCGCCTGGAGGAGGCCGGTGTGATCGCCGGCTATGTCGCGCTGGTGGCGCCGGCGCGCATCGGCCTGGGCCTGACCGCCTATATCAATGTCAGGCTGGAGAAGCAGACCGACAACCCGCTGCGCAATCCGCGCGACCTCTTCCGCGCTGCCGTGCAGACCTGGCCCGAGGTGGTCGAGTGCGCGGCGCTGACGGGCGAGATGGACTATCTGCTGCGCGTGCTGGTGCAGGACATGCAGCACTACGCCCGCTTCATCAGCGACACGCTGCTGATGCACCCCAGCGTGCAGGACTGCAAGACCAGCTTCGTGCTGGAACGGCTGAAGAACACGACCGCTGTACCGGTTTGAACCTGTGCGCCGGCCGGTGGCATTCACCGGCCATGACCACGGTCGACCGGTACCGTTCCCGCCCTGGCACGTCGCTGCCCGACGTCGGCCTGGTGCTGGGCTGGCTGCCCCGGCTGCACCGCTATGCGCGGTCGCTGCGGCGCAACCGCGAGGACGCTGATGATCTCGTGCAGGACACGCTGGAGCGCGCCTGGTCGCGCGCCGGGCTCTGGCAGGGCGTGGGCGACATGCGCGGCTGGCTGTTCAGCATCATGCACAACCTGCACGTCGACGCTTTGCGCCGTGGCCGGCTGGATGTGGTGGACCTCGACAGGCAGGCGCTGGACATCCCCGTCGCTGCAGCGCAGTCCGAACGCCTGGCTCTGCGCGACCTGCACAAGGCCCTGGCGACCTTGCCGGTGGAGCAGCGCGAGGTGCTGCTGCTGCTGGCCGTCAACGGCATGGCCTATGCCGAGATCGCCGCGGCCCTCGGCATTCCCGTTGGCACCGTGATGTCGCGGTTGTCGCGCGGTCGCACGAGGCTGCGCGGCCTGATGGCCGGGAATGTGCGGCGGCCGAACTTTCAGGGGAGAAGGGAATAGCCCGGCGTTGGCGTCAGTCGAATTCGTGAAGCAGCTTGAGGGCGTGCGCTTCGCTGAGGTTGAGCAGTTCGGCGATGTCGTGCAGATCATCCGGCACGCCCGCGTCATCCCAGCCCCGCGCCGTGTGCCGCGCCAGCCGCACAGCCAGGTGCACGCAGCGCACCTGCGGGTTGCGGCCGTCTTTCTCGCTGGTGATGCGCGCGAGCAAGTCCGGCAGATGCCAGCGTCGCATCAGGGCCTGCTCCAGTTCGGCCAGTTCAATGCCCAGCACCTGGCGCTGGGCAGCCGTGCTGCGCAGATGCCTGTCGGCGTCCTGCAAGGCGGCGATCTTCAGCGCCAGCACGGGCGCATGTACCCACAGCAGCATCTCGGCGAAGTCGTGCAGCAAGGCGGCGCTGTGGATGACGGCGGCATCGGGGTCGGCCCGATGGGCCGCAAAGCCCAGCGCGAAGCGCGAGGCACGTTCGGCGCGCTGCATGACACGTGACAGCCCGAGCAGGGCCTCGTCGTTGTCAGCCAGCACCAGCTCGAGCGTCGGCTGCGGACCGAAGTCGCGGAAAAAGGGGGTGATGCCCATCAGCACGATGGCAGCGGTCACTGTTTCGGCGTCGGCCCTGAGCCCGGAAGTGCTGCCGCGCCGCCGTTCACTGGCATGGGCCAGCACCTTCAGCGTCATCAGCGGGTCGGTGGCGATCATTTCTCCCAGGCCGTGGGCGTCGACGTCGTCCTCGGTCGCGCGCATGTGCTCAAGCGACTCGGCCGTCTCGGCCAGTACGGGGATCTCGGCCCGCGCAAAGGCGTCCACCCAGGCCTCCAGGCTGTGGAGTGGCGCGGTCAGGCAGAGGCGGTCGGACATGGGGCCGATGCTAGGCCTGGGCGGGGCCGCCTGCTCGTCGGAGGCGGCCCCGTTTTGCCAACCATTTCAGCTTTGACGGCACCCCTATCTCGGGGCGAGCGCCGGGCTGCCATGGGCCAGAGGCCCATGGCCTGTCGTAGGCACAAGCAGTCCGCAGGGACTGCTTGTGTCCGACTCCAGTTCCCAAGCCGGCCCGGCTGGCGATGTGCTTGCCGGTCAATACGGCAAGCATCGCCGTCCCCTCGGGGGACCGTTCGCACTTGCCGGCGTTCAGCTGGAGCAAGAGCAAACGAGGGGCGACTTTCCTACAGCCTGCGCACGCCTTCCAGCCGGGCGGTCAGCTGGCCATCGACGTAGAGCGCGCCTTCAGGCGCGCCGGCTTCGGCGTAGAACTCCAGATGGTTGCGGGCACGGCGCCGGCGGTAGGCCGGCGAGAACACCAACCGGATGGCACGGGCCGCGCGCTTGACGCGGGTCCAGCGGCGGGCCCAGGCGGCGTGGGTTTCGGCGGCATCGGGGCCGCTCAACTCGATCAATCTCATGAGGGTCTCCTTGGCGCCGGGCCGGCCCTCATGACATGGATCGGTCATGGCTGAGGGGCAGGCGGCGCGCTGTGGTCAGGGGCTGTCGTCGGGGAAGCGGTCGCGCAGCAGGCGTCGCAATTCGAGGCGGGCTTGCTGGCGCTGGGCATGGGCGTCGTGCGCGCTTCGGTGGGCGCCGGCCTGGCGTTGCATGGCCGGTGCCACCAGCGGATTGCGCGGTTTGAGCGCTTTGATCTGCAGGGGACGCGGGGAGGTGAATTGGGGCATGGCGTGCTCCGGTTGGGGCCGCACGTGGGCGGCGGGCAATGCGGCGGCTCGGCCCGGGGTGGCGCCTGCGTTTGCATGGATGAGTTGGGGCCCGGGGCTTGCGCTCGAGGCAAGCGGGCCGGGCGGTCAGAGGGCTTGGTTGTGCGACCTCGCTGTGACGGGAGAACTGCAACACGCCACAACTTGCGCAAATGATAAACAAACGTTGCTCTTGCGCAAGCGGTTTTTATCCAACACCCCTAACGTGAGTAGTACCGGCCGTCCAGTGATGGATGCGCGGAAGGATCAGCGCTTCTTGGCCTTCAGCGGCGCGACGCGCGCCTGCAGCTTGCGCCACTCGTCGAGCTCGGCCTGCGGACTGGGCGCGGCCGCCTTCACCGGCACGGGTGCCGGTGTGGTCGAGGGCGTCAGCACCTCGCCGAGCAGATCCAGCAGCCGCGTGCGGGCACGCTGCGGGTGGCGGCGGTAGTAGGTCAGCACCAGCCCGATGATGAAGCGCTCGTCGTCATCTCGGGGCATGCTGGGCGAGTCGCTTGCCGCAGGCGCTGCTACAGCAGGCATGGCCGGTGCCTCGGCGGCCATTGCACCGTGCTCGATGTCCATCCAACCCGGCGCCTTGTGACAGAGCTGCTCGAACTGCCGCGCCAGGCGCTCGCCGATCTGGCGCGAGCGGCCCTTGATCTGGCTCCAGTAGCTGGGCTGAATCTGCAGCCTCTCGGCGAAACGCCTTTCCAGGCCACGCAGGGTGGCGGCATCGGCATTCTTGACGGTGGCGCTGACGAACTCTTCGAACAGCCGCATCGCGTTGTCCAATCGGATCTGCGCGACGTCGCGGGGGGCGCTGGGCATGGGCCGCAATGATAAATGGATCTTCACCTTCACTTCTGCGCGATCCCGGGTCGTAGGACGGTTCCGACCCAGCTGAGCCGGCAACTCCTACTGAATGCCCGCCAGGCTGCACCCATATTGAGGTTTTAGGCCGTCAAAGGAGATTGGCATGCATACCGCAGACAGCACTCTCATCGCGCTGGAGAAGAAGTTCTGGCAGTCGATGGTGGACGAAGACACCGACACCGCAGTGGCGCTGCTGGACGAACCGGCGCTGATGGTGAGTTCCCACGGCGCCATGCAGTTCGATCGCAAGCAGTACAAGCACATGGCGGAAGAAGGCCCGATGGTCATCAGATCGTTCGAGTTCAGCGACATGCAGGTCATGCACCCGAATGACGACACCGCCGTGCTGACCTATCGAGTCAAGCAGGCCATCGCGCCTCGCGGCAAGTCGGAGGAGACGGAGCAGGAGATGGCCGACTCGTCCGTCTGGCTGCGCAAGGATGGCGAATGGTTGTGTGTCATGCACACGGAGACCGAGGTGGACGCCAAGGCCAAGCCGGCCAGGAAGACCACCGCCAAGGCCAAGCACTGAAGCTCAGTCCCCTTCGTCGTGCGCCTTGTAAGCGCCGACGAGGGCGGCCTGCGTGTTCGGCGGCACCGGCTCGTAGTGCGACAGCAGCAGCGTGTAGCGCCCTTCGCCTGCCGTCATCGCGTTCAGCCGCGTCTGGTAGCTGGCCAGTTCGGCCAGCGGTGCCAGGCCCTGCACGATGAGGCTGCCCGGTACGGCGGAGCGCGTGCCGTTGACTTGGCCGCGGCGTGAGGCGAGGTCGCCGGTGATGTCGCCGATGCCGTGCTCGGGCGCGGTGATCTCGACCTGCACGATGGGTTCCAGGATCAGCGGCCGGGCCTCGCGCACGGCCTCGATCAGCGCGCGGCGGCCGGCAGTGACGAAGGCGATTTCCTTGCTGTCCACCGAATGGTGCTTGCCGTCGTAGACGACCACGCGCAGGTCCACCAGCGGATAGCCGGCAATGACGCCACTGGCCAACGCCGAGCGCACGCCTTTCTCGACGGCCGGCATGAACTGGCCCGGAATGGTGCCACCCTTCACCGCGTCGACGAACTCGAAGCCGGCGCCGCGCTCCAGCGGCTCGACGCGCAGATAGACCTCGCCGAACTGGCCCGCGCCGCCGCTCTGCTTTTTGTGGCGGTAGTGGCCTTCGGCCGGCGCCGAGATCGTCTCGCGGTAGGCGATGCGCGGCGGCTCGGTGAGGACTTCGCTCTTGTAGAGCTCGCGCAGTCGCTCCAGCAGAAGGCGCAGATGCAGTTCACCCAGGCCGTAGACCAGCGTCTGGTGCGTTTCACCGGCCTGTTCGATGCGCAGGCAGGGGTCTTCCTCCACCAGCCGGGCCAGCACCTCCCAGAGCTTCTGCTCATCGCCGCGGCGCGCGGGGCTGATGGCCAGGCCGTGCACCGGGGTGGGGAAATCCAGCGGCTTCAGGTAGATGTGCTCGTCCTCTTGCGCGTCATGCAGCACGGCGTCAAAGGCGAGGTCTTCCACCTTGGCAATGGCGCAGAGGTCACCCGGCAAAGCCTCGTCAATGTCGACATGCTTGGCGCCCTGCAACATGAAGAGGTGTGCGACGCGGATGGGCTTGCGCGCATGGCCGACGAAGAGCAGGCCGCCCTTGGCGACGCGGCCCTGATGCACGCGCATGACGCCCATCTTGCCGAGGTAGGGGTCGGCGACGATCTTGAAGATATGGGCCAGCACATGGCCGGCTGGATCGGGCCGGGCGGGGTAGGGCGTGGGCTCCGTGCCCTTGCCTTCCAGAAAAGGGGGCGGGTTGCCCTCGGCCGGGTTCGGCATCAAGGCTTCGATCGCCGACAGCAGCTCGCCAATGCCGGCGCCGGTCTTGGCTGAGCAGAAGCAGACCGGGATCAGATGCCCTTCGCGCAACGCCTGCTCCAGCGGCGCATGCAGCTCGCGCGGGTCGACGTCGCCATCGGTCAGATAGCGGTCGACAAAGGCCGCGTCCACCTCCACGACCTGTTCCACCAGCGCGCGGTGCGCTTCGGCCACGGACGAAAAATCGGCGTCCCCGGACGCCGCGAAGAAACAGTCGGCGACGCGCTTGGCGCCGCTGGCCGGCAAGTTCAGTGGCAGGCACTCCTTGCCAAACACCTCGCGAATCTGGGCGAGCAGCCCGGGCAGGTCGGTGTCGGGGCAGTCGATCTTGTTGACGACGATGAGGCGTGTCAGCCCGCGCTCGGCGGCGGCGGCCAGCAAGCGCTGGGCCATCAGCTCGATGCCGTTCTGGGCGTTGATGACGACGATGGCGGTGTCCGCCGCCTCCAGTGCCGGCAGGGCCTGGCCGACGAAATCCGGCGCACCAGGCGTGTCGATGGCGTGCACGCGGATGCCGCCATGGGTGAAGTGGGCGAGGCTGGATTGCAGCGAATGGCCCAGGCGCCGCTCCAAAGGATCATGGTCGCTCACCGTGCTGCCGCGCTCGATGCTGCCGGCCTGCGGGATGGCGCCGGCATGGGCCAGCAATGCGTCCAGCAACAGCGTCTTGCCGGCCGCCGCCGGCCCCACCAGCGCGACCGTTCGGATGGTGCTCACTCGCGAATCCAGGCTCGTCTCGCTCATCGGAATCTCCTCAGTGGCGTTGGCAGAGTAGAAGAACGCGGCCAACCCGGCAAGGGCAGAATCGTTTGCATGCAAGCCCGATTGACCGCCCTCATACTCTTCCCCCTGCTCGCCGCCACGGCCCAGGCCCAGTCTGCGCCGGCCGACGAGCTGAAGGCCATGCTGGCCGAAGTCAGCCCGGCCCGCATCGAGTCGCGTATCCGCCGGCTGGTGGCCTTTGGCACGCGCCATACGCTGTCCGACATCGCCTCCGACACCCGCGGCATCGGTGCCGCGCGCCGCTGGATCACGGCGGAGCTATCCAACTGCTCCAGGCTCGCCGGCGGGCGGCTGCAGGTGGAGGAGCAGAGCTTCATCGAACCGGCCGGCAACCGCGTGCCGCAGGCGACCGAGCTGGTGAATGTCGTCGCCACGCTGCCGGGCCGCGGTGCGTCGAAGAGCCGCGTCCTCGTCGTCAGCGGCCACTACGACTCGCGCAACAGCGACGTCATGGATTCCCTGGGCGAGGCGCCCGGCGCCAACGACGACGCCTCCGGCACGGCTGCGGTCATGGAGCTCGCCTGCGTGATGGCTGGGCGCCAGTTCGACGCGACCCTCGTCTTCATGGCAGTGCCGGGTGAGGAGCAGGGCCTGCTGGGCGCGGCGCAATGGGCGCGCGAGGCACGTGCTGCGGGCACCAACGTCGAGGCCATGATCACCAACGACATCGTCGGCAGCTCGCGCGGCGACGCGGGCCAGGCCGACCCCAAACGCCTGCGCCTGTTCGCCGACGGCCTCGACCCGCTGGTGCGCCTGCTGACCGCCGCCAACGCCAACCGCCCCGCCAGCGACGCCGACGCCAGGTCCGTTGCTGCCATGCAGGCCGAGCTGCTGCCGTTGCTGCAGGCCGGTGGCAACGAGGACCTGCCGACCCACCAGCTCGGCCGCCACCTCAAGGCGGCCGCCGAGGCTGCCATGCCTGGCTTCACGGTCCAGCTCATCCAACGCCGCGACCGCTATCTGCGCGGCGGTGACCACATCCCCTTCCTGGAGCGTGGCTATGCGGCGGTGCGCTTCTCCGAACCCTTTGAGAACTTCGCCCACCAGCACCAGAACCCCAGGACCGAAAACGGTGTCGTGTTCGGTGACCTGCCCGAGTTCGTTGACTTCGCCTACGTGGCCGATGTGGCGCGCGCCAACCTCGCCGGCCTGGCCACGCTGGCCTGGGCGCCGGCGCCGCCCAAGGGCGTGAAGCTGGACGCCCGCGAGCTGACCAACGATTCGACGCTGGAGTGGCAGGCCAGCGACGACCCGGAGGTGGCCGGCTACCGCATCGTCTGGCGTGACACCGACTCGGCCGCCTGGCAGCAGTTCAAGGACGTGGGCCGGGCCACGCGCTCGACGCTGCCGGTGTCCAAGGACAACGTCGTCTTCGGCGTGCAGTCAGTCTCGAAGAAAGGTTATGCCAGTCTGGCGAGCTACCCACTACCGCGGCGCTGACGAACGCTGACGCCCGGTCGCCAAAGGCAACCCTTGCTTACTGCGGCGGGCGTGGCGATGGACGAATATTCAGCCGCCACCACCGCGAGGGCTGATGCATTGAGCATGACCGCCTTGCCCGTGTCGCCCCTGGCCGTCCACTGTCGAGCCGCGGCGATGAGGCGGTGATGGCTCGGGCGCGACAGCCGGTTCACCGGCTGCCGCGCCCGTTCTTTTAGGGCCTGTTAACACTACGGCAATGGGTCGCGAAGGCCCGCCGCCAGGGCCAATCAAGGCGCGGCACGCCGCCCGCACTCATGTGCGGGCCAGTGGCGCAACGCCGAGTGGCCCCTGGCGGCGGGCCTTCCCTTCGGGTTGTGGCCAGAAATGCCGCGCGCGGCGTTGCAAATGCTCGCCGGGTGTCCAACCCGACTCCGCTTTGCGCCTTGCTCGCGCCCTTTCTGGCCACAACGCGACCCGTTGCCGTAGTGTTAACAGGCCCTGGCTCAGCAGGGCAGCCCCGAGGTCTGCGCCGAGCAGGACTGGCTGTCCAACTGCAACACCAGGCCATCAGGCATGCGGCCCATGATGCGCAGCAGTTTGTAGCTGTTGACATTGAGTGCCGTGTTGCCCACGGTTGCGCTTAGCGAGGCGCCGGTGGCGAAGGCGCCCTTGGCTGTGACGCCAAGTTCCAGGTCGGCCAGTTTGCTGTTGCAAGCCGTGTCGGTGCAGAGCAGGGCGCGGTCTGGCAGCAGGTCGCCGCGCGGCAAGGTCCACGTCGGGCCGTAGCTGATCTTGGCGTTGACGGCGCCCTTCATCCCGGTCAGGTCGGTGATCGCCTTGGCCACCAGCGCCGGCCAGGGCAGGCCGCTCTGGGTGGCGGCAGCGATGGGCAACTGGCCGGCGAGTTCAATGCCCAGGCTGTCGCCATCCAGGCCGCCGAGCGGCGTGCCGCAGGCGCCGTCCTGGAACAGCTCGATCTTCAGGTTGCGGCCCGCGCGTACGAAATTGCGCGCCACGGCGTCGCCGGCAGCGCCCGCAGGCACCGGCAGGCTGACGATGTTGTTGCCGCGCGTGGCACCGCTGAGCGGATCGAGGCTGGGTGTGCCGTCGCTGCTGCTGACGCTCCACAGGCTCAGATAGCCGCCAGCGCCGGCCTTCTTGAACAGCGCCAGTGGCACATCGGTGCCGCTCGCGTCCTTCTGGCTGACCCGGGCGCACTGCAGCACACCCCCGCCGCTGGCGCTGATGGCGGGAATGCTGATATCCAGATAGCGCGCATAGCTGTCCGGTGCCGCGCTGTCGACGCGGCGCGTCAGCACCAGGCGGGCGGCGGCCGTGGCCTGCACCTCCAGGCGGTTGCCAAGGAAGGTCCAGCCGGAGGGGCGCTTCACGGCAGCCTGCTCCAGCCCCAAGCGCCGCTGGAAGCCCGCGGCGTTCTGATAGACGAAGCCGACGCGGCACAGCGGGTCGCCGACACCGAAGTCGCAGCGGCCGAGCATGGAGCGCAGCAGCTTCCCGCCGAACATGACCTCGCCCTCGCCCAGGATGCCATTCATGCGCAGGCAGACCAGCTGCGCCGCGTCCTTGGCCCCGATGAAGGGCGCCGAGATCGCATCGACGCTGGCACGCGCATTCGCGTCGAAGATGGACTCCAGGCCGATCAACTTGCTCTGGCAGTTGCCGATGTTGGCCGTGGCCGTGATCAGCTTGGTGAACAGCGCATCCAGGCCGGTCAGGTCCACCCCCGCCGCTGCGGCGTCGAAGCCCAGGCTGCCCTGGGTCGTGTTGGTCTCCAGATAGGCGGTGCCTGCCCCAAGGCGGGACGTCAGCGTCACGAAGGCCTTGCTGTCGGCACCCAGGCCGACGGCGACGGTGTCCAGCATGCGGTCGTAGCCGGTGTGCGAACCGGCCGTCAGCGCGCCAGCCAGCAGATCGAAGTCGCTTGCCAGGCCTGCGTCGGCCAGGGCTGGCGCGAGGGCTGCGCGCAGGCGGGTCTGGGCGCCGGCCAGGGCGGTGTCGCCCAGGCCCTGCACGGCGCCGGTCATCAGCGTCTCGGGAGCCTGGTCACTGGCCAGCACGGTGATGGCACTGGTCAGTGGCGTCAGATGCAGCGTGCCGCCACTGCTGGTGGCACCCCAAAGGCAGATTGGCTTGTCGGCGACGCTGCCACAGGCCTCGACGCGGAAGGGGCCGTCGCCACTCAGTGCAATCGGGCCGTAGGCACCGGTCGCGGCGGTGACGGGTTTGCCGGTGGCGATGGCCTTGCCGGTCGCGTCCAGCACGCGCACCGTGGCGCTGTTCAGCGCCAGCCCCGCCGCGACGATGCCGGACACCGGTGGTGGTGGCGGAGGAGGCGGCGGGGGGGGCGGGGGGGGCGGCGGTGTCGGCGTCGGCGAAGGAGCGGGCGACGGGCTCGGGCTCGGGCTGGGCGCGGGGCTGGGCGCCGGTGCAGGACTTGGCGACGGGCTGGGCGTTGGCGAGGGGCTGGGCGTTGGCACCGGGACCGGCATGGGCAGCGGGCTGGGCGTGGCCGCTGGCGGCGGCGGGCCGGGCGCTTCGCTGGGCGCGGAGCCGCCGCCCCCGCCGCAGGCAGCGAGAGCCAGGGCCATGGGCCACGCATAGGCCGAAACCCGGCGGGGGGCCGGCGGCGGGGTCAGCGGGATTGGGAAGGAAAGGTCAGCAGAGTCGGGCATCCGGGCCAGCCGCACAGGCGGCACAACGGTCAGGGTTGACCCGACTTTAGGCCGCCGAGCCCGCTGGCGATGGCCGGAACTGCAGGTCCGGCGTGGCCTTTTGCGAGCTATCAGTCGCGGTGGCCGTGCCCGTGCCCGTGCCCGTGGCCGCGGTCGTGACGGCCGCGGTCATGCCAGTCGTCACGGCGCCCGTCGCGGTCACGGTAGACGACGTTCTGGCGGTACCAGCCGTCCTCGACGAAATAGACCGGTGCGCCGCAGGCGCCGTAATAGCCGCAGTGGCGGCGCCAGTTGTGGCGGTGCTCGGGCGGCACCCACAGATAGACCGGCTGGGCGCGGTAGGCCGGGCGGCCGATGATGACCGGCTGGGGTGCCAGCAGCACCGGTTGCGGATAGCGGCCGATGTCGACGCGCCCGTACACGCCCGGTTGGCTGAAGCCGATGGAGACGCCGACGTCCGCGGCCCGGGCGGCAGGCAGGGCCGCCATGGCAGCCACGCCCAGCAGAGCCGGGGCGATCCAGTGTGCGAAGGGGTTGCGACGGGTGGTCATGGGATTTCTCCTGAGGAATGCGGCGGTGCCGCTGCACCCAGTGAACGCCCCGCCGGGGCAGGTGGTTGTCAGTGCGCCGCCGCGGTGCTTGTAGGACAAGCGGTAGGCCCGCGTGGATGCGGCCCTGTCCTACAAGTCTTTGCCCGTCCTGCCGACGCGGCCCCGCTCCTGTGGGCTTGATGCTTGCCCGTCTTTGCGTCGGAGCAGCATCGATGAGCGAACCCCAGCAGACGGGTGTGCCCGCAGACGAGGCACCGCGGGATGTGCTCGCCGCTTCGGTGTCAGCCGCGCAGCTCGCGCTGGCGCAGAACGCGCGCTTCCTGGAGCGCTGCAGCCGCCTGGCTGGCGTCGGCGCCTGGGAATGGCAGGCCGGCACCGAGAAGCTGACGGTGTCCGACTCGGCCTGCGAGTTGCTTGGCCTGCCCATTGGCCAGGTACCGACGCTGGCAGCCCTGTTGCAGCGTTTCGGCCCCGATGGTGCTGCCATGTTGGACGCGGCCCTGCAGCGCGCTGCGGCAGACGGCGAGGGCTGGGATGTCGAGTTGCCGTGCGAGACCGGCCCGAACGGGCACCGCGTGCTGCGCGTGGTTGGTCGCCATGACGAAGACGAAACCGGCCGGCGTGTCGGTGTCGTCATGCAGGACGTCAGTGAACCCGCCAAGGTGCGTGCCGAGCTGGAGCGCACGCTGGAGCGTCTGGCCCTGGCCACGCACAGTGGTGGCATCGGCGTCTGGAATCTGGACCTGCGGGACTCTCGCCATGGCGAACTCACCTGGGACGACGCCATGTGGCGTTTGCACGGCGAGCCGCCGCGTGGCCAGCGCACCAGCCTCGCGAACTGGCGCAAGCGCCTGCATCCCGAGGACCGCCGCGCCGCCGTCATGGCCGTGCGGGCGGCCCTGCGCGACGGGCCCCAGCTGGACGGCGAATGGCGGGTCAGCTGGCCCGATGGCAGCGTCCATGTGCTGCGCAGCGCCGGCCGGGTGCTGCGCGATGCTGGCGGCCGGCCGCGGCGCTTGTCGGGCGTCTGTTGGGACGTCAGCGAGGCTCGCCGTTTGCAACAGCAATTGCAGGAGCAGCATGAGCTGCTGGAGGTCACGCTGCAATCCATCGCCGATGCGGTGCTGACCACCGATGCCCTGGGCCGCGTGACCTGGCTCAACCCCGTCGCCCAGCGGCTGACGGGCTGGTCTGCCGCCGAGGCGCGCGGCCAGCCGGCCAGCCATGTCTTCCTGGCCCAGCGCGAGGAAACCGGCGAGCCCTTGGCCGACCCGGTGCAGCGCTGCCTGGCCACCGGCCGGCCGACGCGTCTGTCTGCCGGTGCCATGTTGCTCAGCCGCGATGGCGAACTGCGCGCCGTGGACGACTCGGTCGCCCCCATCCGCGATGCCGACGGCCGCGTGCTTGGCGCCGTGCTGGTCTTTCGCGACGTGACCCAGCAGCGCCGCCAGTTCGACGAGATCCGCTGGCGCGCCAGCCATGACGGCTTGACTGGCCTTGTCAACCGCGTCGAGTTCGGCCAGCGCCTGGCGCGCACGCTCGAGCGAGCCAAGCGCGATGGCAGCCACCATGCGCTGCTGGCTTTCGACCTCGATCGCTTCAAGCTCGTCAACGACCACTGCGGCCATGCCGCCGGCGACGAGGTGCTGCGCGAGGTTGCCCGCCGCCTGGAGGCCGGCGTTCGCGGCCGCGACACGGTGGCCCGGCTGGGTGGCGACGAGTTCGCGGCCATCCTGGAAAACTGCTCGCTCGACGAGGCCCTGCACGTGGCGCAGAAGCTGTGCGACGCGATGGACCAGTACCGCTATGTGCACGGCGAGCAACGGTTTCGCATCGGCACCAGCATCGGCGTGGCCCCGCTGGATGGGCGCTGGCCCGATGCCGATGCCGCCATGCGCGAGGCCGATGCTTGCTGCATGATCGCCAAGGAGCAGGGCCGCAACCGCGTGCAGCTGTGGGCGCCCGATGACGCCACGCTGCGCGCCCACCAGAGCGAGCACCGCTGGGCGACGCGGCTGCAACAGGCCCTGGACGAGGACCGCTTCGAGCTCGACCTGCAGCGTGTGCTGCCGGCCCAGGGTGAGGACGATGGCCGGCTGCGCGGCGAGCTGCTGTTGCGCCTGCGCGAGCGCGACGGCAGCCGTGTGTTGCCCGGCGCCTTCATGCCGGCGGCCGAGCGCTTCCATCTCGCGCCGCGGCTGGACCGCTGGGTCTTGAGGCAGGCGGTTGACTTGCTGCAGCGCGGCGGCCCCCCGGAGGTCGCGTCGCTGTCCATCAATGTGTCGGCCCTGACGCTGCAGGATGCGGCCTACCACCAGGAAGCCCGGGCCCTGCTGACGGCGCTAGGCCCCACGCGTGCCGCGACCTTGTGCCTGGAAATCACCGAGACGGCCGTCATCACCCAGCTCGGCGAGGCGGCGAGCTTCATCCAGCAGATGCGGGCCCTGGGTGTGCGCATCGCGCTGGACGATTTCGGCGCCGGCGCCTCCTCATACAGCTATCTGAAGGCGCTGCCAGTGGATCTGCTGAAGATCGACGGCCAGTTCGTGCGCGCGTTGATGACCGACCCGCTCGATCAGGTGGCGGTGCGCAGCTTTGTCGACGTTGCCAGGACGCTCGGCCTGACGACGGTGGCGGAATGCGTGGAGACACCCGAGGTGCTGCTGGAGTTGGTGCGCCTGGGCGTCGGCGAGGTGCAGGGTTTCCTGCTCCACCGGCCCCAGCCACTGGCTGAGCTGCTGGTTGCCGCCGAAGAGACGATGCCCGCCTGAACTCAGCGGGCGGTCGCCTGCGGCTCGCGGGGCGGCTGCGGCGCCACATCGGCGCGCACTGGCTGGTCGCGGTCGTCGGCATCAACGGCCGGCGCTTCGGCCTTGGCGACGATGGTGGCGTCATCGGGTGTCGAGGCCGGCGGCGCACTGTTGTCGCGCCCGTCCGCGACCGCGCGCAGCGACACCTGCAGGCCGCGCGACAGCTGCTGCTGCCAGCCGTGCAGGGTGTCCGCCGCCTTGTGCATGACGGCACTCAGCTGCACGTCCAGCGGGCGCGGGTCGTCGACCATGTCCACGCCGGCGCTGGCCCCGAGGGCCGCGATGGCGACGAGCATGGCGGCTGCGTGGAAGCGGCGGCTGTGCAAGGGCGGTGACAGCGCGTCGGCGTCCCGCGACATGATGGACATGTCGGGTACCGGCGGTGCCGGCATCTGCGTGTGCCAGCCCTCGGCATGCGGTGATCGCGGGAATTGCATGGTGCCCTCCTGGCTGCGTCTGAGACGGTTACCGCGCGCTCTGTCGGTGCGGCGCCCGGGAGCAGTTTGGGTGCGCCCGATGCGGCGCCATGTCGGCTCGGGCAGGCTTGGCCTGTAGGACTTCAGGAAGGGCTGGGGCTGCCCAGTTCGCCGGGCGCGGTCACGGGGGCTGGCTCGGGTTCTGGATCTTCGCGCATCGGCAGGCGCGCCAGCACCAGCGTGCCGCGGCCGGGCGCGGACAGCAGCTGCAGCGTGCCGCCCAGGCTTTCGATGCGGTAGCGCATGCCCAGCAGGCCATGGTGGCCGGCCCCCACCGCTTCGGGGTTGAAACCCTGGCCATCGTCGCGGATGTGCAACTGCAGCCAGCCATCCGATTCGGCCAGCGAGACGCGCACGTGCTTGGCCTTGGCGTGGCGCAGCACATTGGTCAGCGCCTCCTGCACGAGGCGGTACATCGCCAGCCGGCTGGCCTCGTCGCTGGGGGCCTCCATCAGCTCCAGGCTGAGCTGCAGGCCGGAGCGCTGCGCGAACTCCTGGGTCAGGATCTCCAGCGCCGGGATGAGGCCGAGGTTGGACAGGGCCGATGGGCGCAGGTCCTCGATGATGCGGCGCTTCAGCGCAATGCCCTGGTCGAGCAGCTCGCTCATGTGCTTGAGGCGCTCGTCGATCTCGGGCGCCGCGGTGCGCGTCATGCGGCGGATGCGCGCCACGTCGAGCTTGGCGGCCGTCAGCAGCGCACCGAGCTCGTCGTGCAGCTCGCGGGCCAGATGGGCGCGCTCGTCCTCGCGCACCGTCTGCAGGTGGTGGGCCAGCTCGGTCAGCTCGGCGGTGCGGCGGGCCACCTCGCGGTCCAGCCGGTCGCGTTCCAGCGCCAGCTCCTGGGCGTGCTCACGGCGGGCCGCGTGCAGGGCCTCGTTACGGCGCAGAAAGATGGCCAGGCCGAACAGGCTGAGCAGCGTCAGCCCGTGCACGCCGATGCGGCCGTAGTTCAGCGAGCGCACGACGGCGTCGCGCTCGGTGGCAATCTGCGTCAGTTCGTGCTGGTCGAGCTGGCCGACGGCGTCGCGCACCGCCTGCATCTTCTCGCGGCCGATGTCGGACTCGACCAGCCCGTGCCAGGCCGTGTCCTGCCCGTCGCGGTAAAGCTTGACGACCAGCTGCAGTTCGGAGAGTTTTTCGCTGGCACGCCGGCTCGCGTCGGCCACCAGGGCCTCCCATTCGGAGCTGGCGTACTGGCCGCGCAGCCGTGACAACACATTGGGCAGCTCCTGCTCGGCCAGCTTGATTGGCGCGAGGTAATCGTCGCGCCCGGTCAGCAGATAGCCGCGCTGCGCCGTCTCGGCATCGGTCAGCAACTCGCGCAGGCGCAGGCCGTCGTTGCGCGCCTGGTGGCGGGCCTGGGATTGGTTCAGCGCCTCGTCAGCACCCCAGAAGGCGGCCTCGCTGACGCCCATGACGGCGGCTGCTGCCAGTGCCGCGAAACCGACGGCCAGACCGCGATTGCGGCTGGCGCCTTCCAGCCAGGGATCGAGATGACGCAGCACGGGCAGCCGTTCAACTGGCCGCGGCTGCAGGGCGCGCTGATGAGGCATGTTCGGCCAGTTCGGCGCAGTAGCTGATGAGGTCGTCGAGCTCGCGGCTCTTGTCAAACACCCGTTCCGCGCCCAGGCTGGCGCAGCGCCGGCGCATTTCCTCGGTGGCGTAATTGGTCAGCACGACGCGCCGCGCCCGGATGCCCAACTGCTGGGCGGCCTGCAGCACGCCCAGGCCGGTGCCGGAACGCAGGAAGACGTCGACGATGAAGAGATCGGCATTGCCGTCGGGATCGCGGCTCATCCAGCGCACCGCGCTGGCTTCATCGGCCACCGAGCCCACCACTTCGACCTGAGCCAGTTCCTCAAGCGTCGCAATCAGGTTCTCAAGGATCACCGGACTGTCTTCGACGATGAAGGCTTTGAGTGCTGGCATGGCCCGACGGCGGCGCGAGGATGATGAGGTTGAAGTATGGACCGCTTCCGCGTCGGGCCGGCAGTGCCGGCAGCGCATCGCGCTGTAGGACTTCTCCTAGGGAAACTCCCTTGGAAGTCCTTCAGCGGCGGTCTTCAGTTGGGGTGTCGCACGGCGATGTCATTGCGCACGGCGACGACACCGGAGGTCTCGCGGGCCAGCTTCTCAGCCATGGCCTTTTCCTCGTACGACTTGGCGAAGCCGGACAGTTGCACCGTGCCCTTCAGCGTCTCGACACTGATGGCCATCGCGCTGACGGTCGGGTCGGCGGCGAACTTGCCCTTGACGCGGGTGGTCAACGCGGCGTCATCAACATAGGCGCCCACGGTTTCCTGGTTGCGGGTGACGGCGCAGCCGCTGGTGCCGGCCAGGGTGGCCGTGAGAGCGGTGGCGACGGCCAGAGTGAGGATGGACTTGTTCAGCATTGCAGTTCTCCTTGGATGGCGGCTTCACGGAGCCGCTGGAGCCACTATCGCGGCACGCCACCACGGGCGGCATAGTCCCGAAGCGCGGCCCCCTGTCGGACTCGGCCGGCGTCGATGTAGGACTGAAGGTATCGCGGCGCGCCCTGCGGACTGCTACGCTGAGCCATCCCTCAACACCGCGTTCATCATGATCCGTATCGGCATCGTCGACGACCACGCCATCGTGCGCACCGGCTTGCGCCAGTTCCTGTCCGACCACGTCGACCTGCGCGTCACGGGCGAAGGCGCCAGTGGCCACGACGCCCTAGAGATGGCGCGTGGCGGCGAGGTCGACGTGCTGCTGCTGGACATCTCCATGCCCGACCAGAGCGGCGTCGATGCGCTCGCAGCCATCAAGGCGCGATTCCCCGAACTGCCGGTGCTGATCCTCAGCGGCTTTCCTGAGGCGCATTACGCGACGACGCTGCTGCGCCAGGGCGCCAGCGGCTACCTCAACAAGGAATGCGATCCCGACGAAATCGCCAATGCCATCCGCCTGGTGGCGCGTGGCCGGCGCTACATCAGCCCGGCGGTGGCGGAGCAACTGGCGGACAGCGTGGTGGGTGGCGGCAGCGCCGGCAATGCGCCCGACAAGCCCCTGCACGAGGCGCTGTCGGAGCGCGAGTTCCAGGTCTTCCTGCGCCTGGCTCAGGGCGAGACCGTGGGCCATATCGCCGAGGCGCTGTTCCTCAGCGTCAAGACCGTCAGCACCTACCGCACGCGCGTGCTCGAGAAGCTCAAGCTGGCGACCAACAGCGATCTGACCTACTACGCGCTGAAGAACGGGTTGATTCAGTAGCGGGGTTCGCCGCTGTCCCTGGGCGCGTCCTCGCCGAGGGTCCAGGGCAGCGCGCATTCATAACCCAGCTCGGCCTCGCTCGACGTGGCGGCCGGCGACCACAGGCGCGTCAGCGCTGACCAGAAGGGGCGGTGCGGGCTGGATTCGGCCAGGGAGTTGTGCTGCAGCGAGGCGTCGATGGTCATGGAAGATTCCGGCTGAGGTTGGCGCGCCCAGCATCGCCAGGGGCGGGGGTGGCGTGTATCGGCGGGTGTCGCAGTGGCCTGTCGGAGCTGGCTGACAAGCCCGCCGTCTCGATCAGAATGCGGGCGTGCTGTCGCCTCTGTCCCTGCTGCGCCTGAGCCTGACCTGCCTGGCGCTTGCCTTCCTGCCGGCGTCTGCCTGCGAGCTGCGCGTGCGATGGAACCCTGATCCGCCCTACAGCATGCGTGACGGGCAGGGCCACCTCATCGGCATGCAGACCGAACTGGTCGAGCGCACGCTGGAGCGCATGCAATGCCGGGCGGTCTGGGTCGAGCTACCCTGGGCACGCGCCCTGGTCGAGCTGCAGGCCGGCCGCCTGGACCTGCTGCCCGGCGCGCTGCGCCGCCCCGAACGCGAGGCCTATGCGCATTGGGTCGAACAGCACATTGCCGTGGCCAACCGCCTCTTCGTGCGTGCCGGTCGCGAGGCCGACTTCGCCAACGCGACGCGGCTGAAAGAGGCCTGGCGGCAGGGCCTGAAGCTGGGCGTGCAGATCGGGGTGGTCTACGGCCCCGACTACGCCGAGTTGCTCGCCGACCCGGCCTTTCGCGCCACGCTGACCCAGGCGTCGGCGCGCCGCAGCCTGTGGCAGATGCTGGAGATCGGCCGCGTCGATGGCGTGCTGGCCAGCGAGGTGACGGCGCGCTGGGAGCTGGGCGAGCTGGGCCTGACCGGCCGCATCGTGCCGACCTCCGTGGTGGTGCCCCACGAGCCGGCTCAGCTGATGTTCAGCAAGCGCTCGGTCGATCCGTCGCTGGTGCAGCGTTACCGCGAAGCCAGCGAGGCGCTGGAGCGCGATGGCACGCAGGCGAGCATCGTGCGCCGCTACCTCGGCGACTAGCCAACCAGCGCCGCGTCGAGGATCTGTGCCGCCTGCGGCACGGCCAGCGTGCCAACAAGGCGGCCATCGCCGCCGAAGCGGGTCGCGATGAAGGCGTCCGCGGCAATGGTGGACGATTGCTCACGCATCAGCAGGCCTTGGGCGCACAACACCAGGCCTTGCGCAACGCGGCGGGCCTGGGATTCAAGCGCAGTCGGGTCGCCGGTCAGCAGGCGCCGCAGGCTTTGGGCTTCGGCGCGCACCGGGGCGTCCGTGCTCCCGTCAAACGCATCGAGCAGTGCGAAGGCCACCTCGGGCTCACGGGCGACGGCACGCAGCACATCCAGGGCCATGACATTGCCCGAGCCCTCCCAGATCGAGTTCACTGGCGCCTCGCGGTACAGCCGCGCCAGCACGCCATCCTCCACGTAGCCATTGCCGCCGAGCAACTCCATGGCCTCGCCGGTGCACTCGATGGCGCGCTTGCAGACCCAGAGCTTGGCGGCCGGCGTCATCAGCCGTTGCCAGGCCGGCTCGTTGTTCTCGAAGCCGCGTGCCAGGCGCAGCATCAGGCGCATCGCGGCTTCGCTTTCCAGCGCCAGATCGGCCAGCACGGTCTGCATCAGCGGTTGTTCCGCGAGATGGCGGCCAAACGCGAAGCGCTCGCGCGCGTTGTGCAGGGCCTGGACCAGGCCGGCGCGCAGCAGGGCGGCGCTGCCGATGACGCAGTTCAGCCGCGTGTAGCCGGCCATCTCGATCAGCGTCGGGATGCCGCGGCCCTCTTCACCGAGGCGCCGCGCCCAGGCGCCGTGGAACTCGACCTCGCTGCTGGCATTGCTGCGGTTGCCGAGCTTGTCCTTCAGGCGCATCACCTGGATGGCGTTGCGCGCGCCATCGGGGGTGTAGCGGGGCAGCCAGAAGCAGGTCGGGCCGGCCTCGGTGCGGGCCAGCACGAGGTGGGCGTCGCTGCTGGGCGCCGAGAAAAACCATTTATGGCCGGTGATGGCGTAGCTGCCGTCCGTCTGCTCGACGGCTTGCGTTGTCACGCGGCGCAGGTCGGAACCGCCCTGTTTCTCGGTCATGCCCATGCCGACCCAGATCGACGGTTTCTCCGTCAGCGGCCGGTCCAGCGGGTCGTGCTCACGGCTGAAGAACCTGTCGCGCAGCGGCGCGAACAACTCGGGCTGTTTGGCCAGCACGGGAATGGCGGCCTGGGTCATGGTCGCCGGGCACAGCGAGCCGGCCTCGACCTGGCCATGCAGATAGCAGCCGGCCGCGAAGTGGGCCCAGCGGCCGGGCGTGTCGGTGGCGAAGACGTCGGCGATCAGGCCCTGGCGGCGGTACATCGCCAGCAGCGCATGCCAGCTGGGGTGGAAGTCGACCAGGTCGACGCGGCGGCCGCGGGCGTCGAATTGGCGCAGCTGCGGGCCGTGGCGGTTGGCGTCGCGTGCGAGCTGGGCGGTTTCGGCACTGCCGAGTTCAGCGCCATAGCGGGACAGCGGCTCGACGGCCTGCGGCGCGGCCTCGCGCAGCGCGGCCAGCAAAGCCGGGTCGGAGGCCAGCAGGTTGTGGCCGACCCATTCGTCGACGAGGTTGTCGCTCATCAGTCCTGGACCCCCGGCTCGGCCATCAACTGACCCTTGCCGGCGCGCCGGGCTTCGTAAAGGGCCGTCTCGGCGCGGCGTTGCAGGTCGGCCAGGCCGCGGTCTCCGGGGCGCAGCTTGGCCCAGCCGGCGCTGAAGGACAGCGCCATGCCCAGCTCGGCCGGTGCGCGTTCGGCCAGCGCCTTGCGCAGGCGCTGGTCCAGGGCCTGCGGGCCCTCGGGCAGGCAGCGCGCCATCAGCACACCGAACTGCTCGCCGCTCAGGCGGCCGGCGAGGTCGCCCAGGCGCATCTGGGCCTGAATGCAGCTGGCAAACAGGGCCAGGGCGCGATCGGAGAAATCCATGTCGCGCTCTGCCTGCAGGGTCGCGAAGTCGTCCAGGTCCAGCACCACCAGAGCCAGGGGCTCGTCGTAGCGGCGCGCCATGGAGATCAGGTCGACCGAGCGCTGGGTGAAGGCGTTGCAGTCCGCCAGGCCGGTCAGGCCGTCGGTCTGGGCCAGGCGCGCCAGCTCGGCCTCGGTCTGGCCGCGCCAAGCCAGTAGCAGCATCGGCAGGGCCAGCAGCAGGGCGAGCTGGCCGGCCAGCGCCAGCAGCAGGTCGGGCCAGGGCGCGGTGTCGCCGAGCAGGGTGGTGGCGGCGCGGCCCAGCATGGCTGCCAGCAGCGGCAGCACGGCGGCCAGCCCCAGCAGGCGCCAGCGCCGGCTGTTCAGGCCCTGCAGCACCGTGCTGCGGCCCGGCAGCATCAGCGCCACGCCCAGCCAGGCGAGTTGGGCGCCGAGCACCGCGTCAGCCAGGGTTTGGCCGACGGCATGCTCGTCCGCCAACAGGGCGTGGCCAATGCCCAGCACCAGCGGTGCAGCCGCCATGAGCCAGCGCCCCGGCCGCGGCGTCAGCCACAAGCCCAGGGCCCACCAAAGCGCGGACAGGCCGAGGCTGATGACGGCCAGGCCGACGCTGTGCAGGGTCGGCACAGCCATTCGATCGCCGTGGGTCGGGCTCGCCATGGCCAGGCCCAGGGCCAGGGCTGCCATGCCCACCTGGGCCCAGCGGCCGCCGGCATTCGCGCCGTGCCAGCCGATCAGCGTGATCAGCACCAGCGCCGCGGCCAGCGCCTGCATGGGCATCAGCGCGAACAGGGCGGCAGTGAATGTCATTTCTTGATGGGGATGGGGGTTTCGCGGGCGACCGGTACGGCGGTCACGCTGTTCTGCGGCGAACCGTCGATGAGGCGGTCGGAGTAGGTCAGGTAGACCAGGGTATTGCGCGACGCGTCCACCATGCGAACGATGCGCAGCCGCTTGAAGACCAGGGATATGCGCTCGTTGAAGACCTCTTCCTGGCGCGGCAGTGCCTGGCTGATGGTGATCGGTCCGACCTGGCGGCAGGCGATGGAGGCCTCGGCCTTGTCCTCGGCCAGGCCGATGGCGCCCTTGATGCCGCCCGTCTTGGCGCGCGACACATAGCAGGTCACGCCCTGCACCTTGGGATCGTCATGGGCATCCACGACCACCTTGTGGTCGGGGCCGATCAGCTTGAAGGCGGTGTCGACCGAGCCGATGGGTTCGGCCCCGGCCAGCGCCGTTGCGGTGAGCAGGAGAACGAGGGCGGCTTGCTTCATCGGCTCAGTCTAGAGCGAACAGGCCCCGGCGGGGCTGGGCACCGCCGTCTGGCGCCCCGTGAAGCGCGGTTGCTCGGGGCGGCCGAGGTCGAAATGGCTGAGCTGGTCGCTGCGCTGGTTGCACACGAACAGGTGGCGGCCGGCGCGGCAGGCGCTGCGCGGGTAGCTGCCATGCACCCAGTGATGGTCCAGCAGGCGCGGGCGGCGCGGCTGGGCCAGGGCGATGACGGCCAGGCTGTCGTGCAGGCGGTTCAATGCGTAGAGGTGGCGGCCACCGGGTGCGATCAGCAGGTCGGAGGCGTAGCTGGTGCCGGCAAAGCCGCCGGGCAGCACCGAGACCTCGTCCAGCAGGCGTGGGCCGTCGGATGTCAGCTCCACCGTTGACAGCGTGGACGACTCCTCCTGCAGCACATAGACCCAGCGAGCGTCCGTGGGATGGAAGGCAAAGTGCCGTGGACCCGAGCCCGGGCTGAGTGCGAGTTCGAAAGCGGCGGCCTTCGGCGCACCGGACTTGAGCGGCCAGACGAGCAACCGGTCGCGGCCCAGGTCGGTGCCGAGCAGCCAGCGGCCGTCGGGGCTGGCCTGGATCATGTGGGCGTGCGGTGCTTCGTGACCGCTGCTGGCCTGGCTGCCGGGCGGAGCCTTGGCCGCCTGTTGCGGGCCCGGCCGGCAGTCTGGGCCGGCGCAACTGGGCCAGCTCTCGGTCTCGCCGAGGCGGCCATCGGCTTGCAGTGGCAGCGCAGCAAAGCGGGCATCGCCGTAATGGGCAACCCAGGCGTGGCCGTTGCTCAGCGACAGCTGCACCGGGCCGCGGCCGCCGCTGGGCTGGCGCTGCACAAGTTCGAGCCGACCATGCGCGTCCTGGATATAGACAGCGACATGGTCTGCGCCTTCCTCTGCGGCATAGACGTGGTGGCCCTGGGCCGCCAGCCAGCTCGGGCTGTGGGCGTTGGCCGTCAGACCCAGGGTTTTCAGGCCGCCGTCGGCGGCGATGGCAAAGCTGTAGAGGCCCTGGCCCAGCGGGGCATAGGTGCCGACGTGAAGGAAGCGCGGCGGGGGCGTTGCGGCGGTGGCGGGCATCAGGGCAGCGGCGGAGAGGCTCAGCAAATGGCGGCGTTTCATGCGAACTGCGTCGTGATGGCATCGACGACGCGGTCGTCCTCGTCGACGACGGCCATCCAGGCCCATTTGTCGAAGGTCGTGCATGGGTGCGAGGGTCCCAGCGCGACGCGCTCGCCGACGGCGGGGCCGTCCCATCCGCTCGGGTCCCAGCGCAGATAGGCATGCTGGTCGTTCAGCCCGGTGACGCGCCAACCCGCGGGGGCCTTGGCTCGCTCGGCGCCGCGCAGATGCCAGACCGGCAGCGGCCAGCCGGCATCGAAGGACACATCACGCCGGCCGGCATTGAGCAAGGCCAGGCCCGGCTCGGGGCAGGACAGCACCTGGGTCCAGACCTCCAGCGCCGGCTGCAGGCTGGGCGCCGACAGCGGCGTGCCCATGCGCTCGTCCATGCTGCGCATGTAGCGGCCGTAGTGCTCGTGGTCATGACAGACGTAGCAGCCCGAGCGCAGCAGGCCCAGGCGACCAGGCTTGCCGGCCAGCACGGGGGCGACGAGATCGAAGAGGGCCGAGCCGCCGCCGCTGAGCCACAGCGGCTGCGCATCGGCGTCGATCAGGCCCTCCGCTTCGATGTCGCTCAGCAGTGCCTCGATGCGCGTCTGCCATTGCTGCATCAGCGCGCGGTCGGGTTCGCTCTCGCCTCGGACCTGCAGGCCCTCGTAGAAGCCGATGCCGCGCAGCCGCAGTGCCGGGTGGGTTTTGAGTGCACGCGCCAAGGCCAGCGCCGGGCCATGCTCGCGCACGCCGCAGCGCGAAGTGCCGAGTTCGATCAGCACATCGATCCGAGCCTCGCCTTGGCCCAGATCCGCCCAGTGCGCCGCCAGCAGATCCAGCTGTGCCTGCGAGTCGACAAAGAAGGCCAGCTCCAGGCCAGGGTGGCGGCGCCGCAGGTCCAGCCATTCGGCCAGCTCGGTCGCGCCGATGAGCTGGTTGGCGATCAGCGCCCGCCGCGCGCCAGCGGCCAGGCCCAGGCGCAACTGGTGCACGTTGGCGAACGTCAGGCCCCAGGCGCCCGCGTCGAGCTGGCGGCGGAACAGCTGCGGGCTCATCGTCGTCTTGCCATGCGGCGCCAGCTGCACGCCGCGCTGGGCCGCAAAGTTCTGCATCCAGGCGATGTTGTGGGCCAGGGCCTGCTGGCGCACGACGGCCAGGGGTGTCGGCAGCTCGTGCAGCGTCCAGCCGCGCTGGGCCACGTCGGCCAGTGGCAGGGGCGGCTGCAGTGCCGGAAAGCCTTTCAGCCAGGGACCGAGCCAGCCGGCGCGCGGGGTGTCGTCATGATCCATGGCGCCATCATCGCGCGCGGACGACGCTGAGGGCCTGCGGCAGCACGCGCACTGCGATGTCGGTGGCGGACGGCAGGGGCTCGCCGTCCACGGCCAGCGGCACGGACGCGGGGCTGGTCAGGTGCAAGGCCTTGAAGCGGCTCAAGCTCACCTTGGCATGACGCAGGTGCAGCCCGGTCAGCAGCAGCGGCATCATGGCCAACGCACCCAGCCGCCCGAAGGCGGCGACGCGCAGCAGCTGCAGCTCGCCGTCGTCCACGCGCGCGCCGGGTGCAGCCGGCATGCCGCTGCCATAGCTCGGCGTGTTCAGGCTGGAAGCGAACAGCATCGGCCCGTCGCTCAGCAGCTGGCCATCGGCCTCGACGCGCATCGGATAGACGCGCAGCCGGCCAATCTCGTTCAGCGTGGCCCACAGATAGCGCGGCTGGCCGCGCAGCCAGTGGGGTGCGGCCTGGGCGCGGATGGCGATGGCCGCGTCGAAGCCGGCGGTCAGGCTGGACATGAAGAGCTGGGCGCCGCCTTCGGCCGTCGTGATCTCGCCCAGGTCCATCGCTGCGGCCGGCGCGCGCTGTGCGTGGGCCAAGGCCTCGCGCCAACCCATGCGCGCCAGGCCGAGTGCGCGGGCCAGGTCGTTGCCGGTGCCGCCGGGCAGGATGGCCAGCTGCAGCCGGCGTGCGACCAGGGCCGGCAGCAGCTGGTGCACGGTGCCGTCGCCGCCAGCGACGATGACGCGGCTGCCTTCGGGCAGGGCCAGCAGGCGCTGGCGTGCGGCGGCGACGTTCTCGGGCAGCACCAGCGGTACCCCGGGCAGCGCCTCGCGCAGCGGGGCGGCGAGGGCGGCGCAGCGGCCGTTGGCGGCATGCGGGTTCAGCAGGCACAGCGCCGGGGTCAGGGCAGAGGCGATCACGCCGGGCATTGGATTCGGCGGCGCGCCCTCACGCCATCGGCGCAGACCCTGCGGTGCAGGGTGCCGGCTCTGTCTACACTGGGTGTTACAACTCAACACAACGAACGAGGCGCCGCTCGCGCATGTCGCTGCACATCCCCACCCTGGTGCTGATGCTCGTGCTCGGATACGGGCTGCTGACGCTGCAGCTGTGGATGGCTGGGCGCGGGGCACTCAGCCGCGGCGAGCTCAAGCGCCTGGGTTGGGCGGGGCTGGCCTTCAGCTTTGGCTTTGCCTTCTTTGCGCTGCAGCCCTGGCTGCCTGGCTGGGCTGTACTGCTGGGCGGCAACTGGCTGCTGATGGCGGGCCTCGCTGGTTTCGCGGCAGCGGTATCGCGGCATCTGCTGAACCGCGGCCTGCCGGCTTGGCACCACGGGTTGCTGCTGCTTGCGGCCTTGGCCGTGCCGGCGGTGCTGGACGTGTCGCAGCCGGTGCGCGCTGGCGCGATGTCGGCGGCCATGGGGGCGCTGCTGCTGCCGGCCACCCTCGCGTCGCTGCGGCTGGGCTGGCGCGGCGAGACGAGTTTTCGCGCCGTCTCACTGATGTTGCTGCTGGCCAGCCTGGCGCTGTGGCTGCGCGTGGGCTTTGCCGCCTGGTGGCTGCGTGCCGCGCCGGCCGACGCCGAGCCCTGGCAGGCCTGGAGCGGCGCCATCTTCATGCTGGCCTTCATGGCGATGCTGGCGGCGGGCTTCGGCTTCGTGCTGGCGAATTTCGAGCGTATGGCCAGCCAGATGCGCAAGCTCGCCAGCGTCGACGGCCTGACCGGTGCCGTGAACCACAACACGACGGTGTCGCTGCTGGCGCATGCGATGGAGCGTGGCCGCCGCGAGGGCCAGCCGGTCGGCTTCGTCATGCTGGACCTGGACCACTTCAAGCGCGTCAACGATCAGCACGGTCATGCCGTGGGCGACCAGGTGCTGAAGGCCGTCGCGGCCTGCACGCGCTCGCGGTTGCGCGGCTCCGACGTGCTCGGGCGCCTGGGCGGCGAGGAGTTCGGCCTCGTGCTGCCTGCCACCGGTGCCGCCGGCGCCAAACATCTGGCCGAGCAGGTGCGCCTGGCCGTGGAGGCGCTGGAACTGCAGGGCGACGGCGGCATGCCACTGCGCGTGACGCTGTCGGCGGGCGTTGCCGAAGCGGCCAAGAGCGACACGCCCGAAACGCTGATGCACCTGGCCGACAAGGCCCTCTACCAGGCCAAGCAGAAAGGCCGCAACCGCGTCGTCGTGGCCGACGACTGGATGCGCAATTCAACTCTTCAGTCGGTGGTGGGCTGAAACGCCTTTCGTTCCGAGGCAATTCGCAAGCACCGATGGGCTGGCCGCATTGGCATAAGCTGCACCAGCAATTCAGCCCCATGCCAAAGTTAACCCGAATCCCCATCGCCATTGCTGTTGCAGCCTTCTGTGTAGGTCTACCTTACCTGCTGGCCAACCACGAAGACGAGGCCTCGAAGGTGCCCGCGCAATGGAATCTGGACTATCGTGAATCGTCGATACGGCAGATCGTCGATCAACTGGGGCCGCCGCAGGAGAGCCTGCCGGAGAAGCAATTCATGAACTGGACCGTGCCGGCCTTGGGCGGTATCCAGGTGCTCAGGGTGTCGTGCCAGCAGGTTTGCGGCGAGAGTGAACGTCCAGCGGAAGTGCAGTACCTCTTCTATCGCAAACGCGATGAACGGCCAGCCCGCTGGAAGTCGCTGCTGCAAGTCCAGCAGGCCGGAAAAGGGACCTCGCCACCTGCGAGCCATTGAAGCGCAGACATGGCTTGCACGGCGGCATCAGAAACCGGTGAAGGTCTCTAGCAGCTCTCGTACTTCCAGTTGCGTGATTTGCCGTCAGCGATCCACTCCACCGCCTGGGCGATGCGCTTGGTGCGTGTGTCCTCGCGCTTGGCCTCCAGCACCCATTCGAGGTAGTCGCGCTGCTTGCTGGGCGCGAAGGCGTCGTAGTGCTGCTTGGCCGCCTTGACCTTGCTCAGCGCCGCGGCGAAGTCGTCGGGCATCTCGAGCTGGGGCCGCGGCTCGCGGTTGGGTTTTGCGGCGCGCGGCGCGCCGGCCCGCAGCAATGCGGCAGCGGCCTTGATCTGCTTGCGCAACTCGGTGCGGCTAGGCAGGTCGGCCAGGGTCGTGATGCGGCCGAGATCGCCCATGGCACCGGGCTGTCCGGGTGTCGCGCCCTCGCGTTCCCAGAAGCCGAAGGTGCAATGCGCCTTGAAGGCCGACATGCCGCAAAGCAGCTTGCCATCCAGCGTGAAGTGCGGCCGGCTCCACTTGATGGTCTCGACGACATCGGGGCAGGCTGCGTGCACGTCCTCGCGCAGCCGCGTCAGGATGGGCCGGGCGAACTCGGGCACGCTTGCCAGGTAGGTGTCGATGCGCGGATCGAGGGTGGGCATTTCACTCACTCCTGTTCAAGTGGTGCTCGATGCGCCGGTCCGGGATCAGCCACAGCGCCGCGGCGATGGCGTAGCCCGCCAGTGACAGGCCGACGTGCACGAAGGCCAGCGCGATGGACACCAGGTAGATGACTGCCGAGATCTTGCCCTTCCAGTCCTTGCCCAGCGCCTGGGCCAGCACGGTGTTGTTGCCGGGGATGCAGATCAGGGCCCGTTGCAGCAGTATGTAGGCCAAGGCGGCCATGACGAGCACGCCGCCATAGACAGCCACTGGCAGCGGCGCAAAATGGTTCTCGCCCATCCAGCCGGTGGCAAAGGGCAGCAGCGAGAGCCAGAACAGCAGGTGCAGATTGGGCCAGAGCACGCCGCCGCTGATTTTGTGCACGGCATGCAGCAGATGGTGGTGGTTGTTCCAGTAGATGCCGACGTAGACGAAGCTCAGCACATAGGACAGGAAGACCGGCCACAGCGGCTTGAGGGCCTCCCAGTCGGTACCGTGAGGCACCTTCAGCTCCAGCACCATGATGGTGATGATGATGGCGATGACGCCATCGCTGAAGGCTTCGAGGCGAGTCTTGTTCATGGCAGTTTTCCGTTCAGCATTCGCGGTTCTCGCCAAATGATTCGGGTATTCCGGGCCGAGCGCTGGGCCGCTCCCGAGCCGGCCCGTCTGGCGATGCTTGCGGCTTGACGCCGCAAGCATCGCCGCCCCCTCGGGGGCTGAGGCCGGACACGGCAAGTCCTGTGGACTTGGCGTGCCTGCCGAAGAGCAGCCGCTCTGGCGGCTGCGCGGTCTGCAAGACCGACCAGGCCTGCCGGCGTTCAGCCGGAGCAGGACTGGGCGAGGGGCTGACACATTCTTCCAGTCTAGACTTCCGGCCCCCGCACCTCCCCTCCGGACTGACCCTTGCGACGCCTGCTGCTGCCCCTGTTGTTCGCCGCTTCGTCGAGCTGGGCCCAGCTGCCGTCGCTGACGCTGGAGCAACTGCCGCGCCCCACGATGCCCCCGGGCGAACGCGGTCCGGTGGTGCCGGCGCAGGTCGAGCGCTGGCGCCAGGAGGCCAAGGCGCTGGAATACGGCGACGGCGTCAGGCGCGACGAGGTGGCCGCCGCCAAGCTCTACTGCCGCGCCGCCCGCTATGGCGATGCCGAGGCTCAGTTCAGCCTGGGCTGGATGCTGACGAATGCGCGCGGCATCCAGCGCAACGATGCCGAAGCCGCCCACCTGTTCGCCGCCGCGGCCGAGCAAGGCATGGAGCAGGCGCAGAACATGCTCGAGCGCATGGGCGGCACCCCCCTGGGCGACCCGCCGCCCTGCCTGCGCCCGCCCGAGACCGACCTGCCGGTGGCTGTCGCTGCCCTGCCACCCGCTGCGCGCAATGCCAAGCCGCTGTCGCTGTGGGCGACGCTGCCGCTGCCCCAGAACGCTCCGCCGGCCATCGTCAACTACGTGAAGCTGCTGGCGCCCGAATACCAGCTCGCGCCGGCGCTGGTGCTGGCGGTCATGGCCACCGAGTCCAACTTCGACCCGCTGGCCGAGTCGCCCAAGCGGGCTCAGGGCCTGATGCAGCTGCTGCCCGAGACGGCGACGCGTTTCAATGTCATCCGGCTGCGCGACCCGTCCCAGAACATCCGCGGCGGCATGGCCTATCTGCGCTGGCTGCTGGCCTATTTCGAGGGCGACGTGATGCTGGCCGTGGCGGCCTACAACGCCGGCGAGAGGGCCGTGGACCGCTACCTCGGCGTGCCGCCCTATGCCGAGACGCGGCTGTACGTACGCAAGATCATGGCGGCCACCGGCGGCCAGCGCTTGCACCCTTTCGATGCCAAGGTGACCGGCGCCTCGCCCATGCTGCTGCGCGTCAAGGCCGCCATGCAGAGCCTGCAGGCGCGCTGACTTCCGTGAGATCAATCACGGCGCGCTCGTGGCGCGCATCACGGCGGCCACGCGATGCAGGCATCGTGCCTCGTCGAGGCTGAACCAATCTCACGATGGAACCCCTGCACGCCGACACGCTGCTGCGCGTCTTCCAGCTCGTCACGACGATGCTGGCCCTGGCCACGCTTGGCGGCGCCTGGCATCTGAAGGGCGAGCGCGCGCTGTGGTTCTGGGCCGGTGCCTTTGCTGCCGCGGCGCTGACCCAGGCGGCGCGCGTGGCCCTCATCGCCATGGGCGCACCGCGCACCTTCTGGGCGGTGGGCCATCTCGGCAGCCTGCTGTCCGCGCTGATGGTGCTGCTCGGCCTGCGCGTCTACCTCGGCCTGCCGCTGTGCTGCCGCTGGCCGCTGGTGCTCACGGGCCTGTCCTGCATCGGCTCCTTCGCGCTGACGGCCTGGACGGGGCAGTTCTGGCCCTCGATCACGTTGACGATGCTGGTCTCGGCCGTGCTGACCATGCCCGCCGCCCATGCCGCCCTGCAGGCCTGGCGCGCGCAGCGCGGCTTTCCGCTGGGCCTGCTGGCGGCCGACCTGATCATCAGCGCGATCATCGAAGTGGCGCGCGGCCTGGCCGTGTCGCCCCTGATCGCCCAAACGCGGGCCGAGCTGGTGCAATACAACTCGATGGGCCTGTTCGCCGTCATCGCCCTGCTCATCGGCCAGGCCCTGGCCATGCTGCTGCTGTTGCAGGACCGTGCGCTGCGCCAGATCGAGCGCCTCATCGAGATCGACGTGCTGACCGGACTGCTGAACCGGCGTGGCTTTGACGAGCGCCTGCGCCGGCTGCTGCAGCGCGGCGTCGAGCATCCGCCGGTGCTGGCCCTGCTGGACGTGGATCACTTCAAGCGCATCAACGACACGCACGGCCACGCGGTGGGCGACGCCGTGCTCAGTGGCATTGGCGCCCGCCTGCACGACACCTTGCGGCCATTGGATCTGGCGGTGCGCCTGGGCGGCGAGGAATTCGCCGTCATCTGGCTCAAGCCTGAGGCCGGCGGCGAGCTGCGCCTGGGTGAGCGGCTGCGCGAGGCCATCGGCGGCCAGCCCTTCGAGACAGCGGCCGGCCCGCTGACCGTGACGGTCAGCGTCGGCGTGGCCCAGGCCCTCGCGCCCGACGAGGCGCCCGAGGCGCTGTTCAGCCGTGCGGACGCGGCCCTCTACGAGGCCAAGCGCGCAGGGCGGGACCGGGTCGTGCAGGCGCGCTGACCCCGCTTTCGGGGGAGTCTAGGGGGCAGCATCGAGTCTGGCGCCCTGGTTTGAAAAAGTGCTGCTGCACAATCCGCCCCGCCTAGAAAAGCAGGGGGAAGCAGTGGAGCGGGATGGCATCAATTGGCTGGGGATCGGTCTGCGAGCAGCGGCCTTGGTGGTCATCATTTCGCTGCTGACCTGGTGCAGCATGGCGCGGCGCAGCACCCAGGACGTCGCCGGCCTCGGGCCCGAACTGCGCGAGATGATGCTGATGAACGGCATGGCCGACGCCAGCGGCATGATCGACATCGACAAGACGGCCAAACGCGTGGGCGCCGTCGGGCTGAACCGCCTGCTCTACGACAACGCGGGCACTGGCAGCCTGCCGGCGCTGCGCTGGATCGCCAACCATGGGGCCGAGCCCCGTAACGTCGGCGCGCTGGACAAGGGCACGCTGCTGCAGCAGGCCGCCGCCAAGCCGACGCTGGACCGGCTGAAATTCTTCATCGAAGAGCTCAAGCTCGACCCCAGGCAGGAGACGCCCGATCATGTCGGCGTCATGCACCTGGCGGCGCGCAACGGCGCTGATGCCCAGGCGCTGGTGTTCCTGACCAGCCGGGGGCTGAACATCAACTCGCCCGACATCGGTGGTCGCCTGCCCATCCATTACGCGGCGCTCAAGTCCATCGGCCCGCTGGTGTCGGCCGGCGCTGACATCAACGCGCTGGACGGCCAGGGGCGCACGGCCCTGCACTGGGCCGTCGAGGAAGGGCGGCATGACGCGGTGGCCGAACTGATTCGCCTGCAGGCCTCGGTCTTCACGCAGGACCGCCAGGGCAACACGCCCCTGCACCTGGCCGCCGTCGGCAATTCTGACGCCATCGTCGACACCCTGCTCGCCGCGGGCGCACCCAAGGCCGCACGCAATGCCGACGGCCTGACGGCGCGTGAATACCTCGAGAAGTCCCGCTACAAGCGCCGCTACAGCAATGGCGGCGACCGGGAGCAGAAGCTGTGACCCCGGCCCGCCTGGCCTGGGCCGCGTTGGCCGTGCTGGCACTGACGGGCATGGCCAGGGCCGAAGGCGCGGGTGTCTATAAATGCCGCAAGCCCGACGGCACCACGGCCTTCAGCGACCGACCCTGCCCTGAAGCCGATTCCACGCAGATCGCGCGCCTGGGTCCCAAGGCGCCAGAAGCCAGCCAGTTCATGAGCCCGCGCTGCCTGCGCCTGCGCGAGCAGTTGAACCAGGCCGGCAGCGATGGTGGCGCCGACGAGTCCACGCGCCAGCAGCTGGACTACCGTTACCAGCGCGACTGCTATGCCGAAGAGCAGGACGCCAATGAGAAGGTCAACCAATTGATGGAGGACGTGCGCAACCGCTCGCTGCAGGAGCGCCGCGCGCTGGCTCAGGCCAAGGCGCGGCAGGAGCGCGAGTTCGCGCAATGCGTCGAACTGCGCAACAGCCTGCGCGCCCGGCGCGCCCGTGAGGCCGAGATGACGGCAGGTGAGCGCGGGGATCTTGAGCGCCTGGCCGCTGCCTTCGAGCAGCGCTGCCGCGGGCTGTAAGCCCTACATGCTGCGGCGGTACTGGCCGCCGACCTCGAACAGCGCGCCGGTGATCTGGCCCAGCGAGCACACGCGCACGGCTTCCATCAGCACGTCGAACACATTCCGGTTCTCGATGACGGCCTGCTGAAGGCGGGCCAGCATGGCCGGCGACTCGGCGGCGTGGCGGTCCTGAAATTCGGCCAGGCGCGTCAGCTGCGACTGCTTCTCTTCGTCCGTCGAGCGTGCCAGTTCGATGTGCTCCGGCACCGTCTCCCCATTGGGGTTGCGGAAGGTGTTGACGCCGATGATGGGGTACTCGCCAGTGTGCTTGAGCATCTCGTAATGCATCGACTCTTCCTGGATGCGGCCACGCTGGTAGCCCGTCTCCATGGCGCCGAGCACACCGCCGCGTTCGCTGATGCGTTCGAACTCCGTCAGCACCGCCTCTTCGACCAGCTCCGTCAGCTCGTCGATGATGAAGGCGCCCTGCGACGGGTTCTCGTTCTTGGCCAAACCCCACTCGCGGTTGATGACGAGCTGGATGGCCATCGCGCGGCGCACGCTCTCGTCCGTGGGCGTCGTGATCGCCTCGTCGTAGGCGTTGGTGTGCAGCGAGTTGCAGTTGTCGTAGACGGCGATCAGCGCCTGCAGCGTCGTGCGGATGTCGTTGAAGGCGATCTCCTGCGCGTGCAGGCTGCGGCCGGAGGTCTGCACGTGGTACTTCAGCTTCTGTGAGCGCTCGTTGGCGCCGTAGCGGTCGCGCATGGCGACGGCCCAGATGCGGCGGGCGACGCGGCCCAGCACCGTGTACTCCGGGTCCATGCCGTTGCTGAAGAAGAACGACAGATTGGGCGCGAAGTCGTCGATGTGCATGCCGCGAGCCAGATACGCCTCCACGAAGGTGAAGCCGTTCGAGAGTGTGAGCGCGAGCTGGCTGATCGGGTTCGCACCGGCTTCGGCGATGTGATAGCCGCTGATCGACACCGAGTAGAAATTGCGCACGTTGTGGTGCACGAAGTACTCGGCGATGTCGCCCATCACCTTCAGCGAGAACTCGGTCGAGAAGATGCAGGTGTTCTGGCCCTGGTCTTCCTTCAGGATGTCGGCCTGCACCGTGCCGCGCACATTGGCCAGCACCCAGTCCTTGATCTTGGCGGCTTCGTCGGCGGTGGGCTCGCGGCCGTTGTCGGCCTTGAACTTGGCCAGGTTCTGGTCGATGGCCGTGTTCATGAACATGGCCAGGATCGACGGCGCCGGGCCGTTGATGGTCATGGACACCGAGGTCGTCGGGCTGCACAGGTCGAAGCCGTCGTACAGCACCTTCATGTCGTCCAGCGTCGCGATGCTCACGCCGGAGTTGCCGACCTTGCCGTAGATGTCGGGCCGCGGTGCGGGGTCGGCGCCGTACAGCGTCACGGAGTCGAAGGCCGTGGACAGTCGCTTGGCGGGCATGCCCTCAGACACCAGCTTGAAGCGGCGGTTGGTGCGGAAGGCATCGCCTTCGCCCGCGAACATGCGCGTCGGGTCCTCGCCCTCGCGCTTGAACGCGAACACGCCGGCCGCATAGGGGAAGCTACCGGGCACGTTCTCCAGCATCAGCCACTTCAGCAGCTCGCCGTGGCACTCGTAGCCGGGCAGCACGACCTTGCGGATCTTGGTGCCGGACAGACTTTGCGTGACCAGCGCGGTGCGGATCTCCTTGTCGCGGATCTTCACGACGTACTCGTCGCCGGCGTACGCCTTGACCATGTCGGGCCACTGCTGCAGCAACTGGCGGGCGTCCCCGTCGAGCTTGGCCTTGCGCTGCTCGGCGAGGTCGCCCAGCGCGGTGCGGGCGCCATTCTTGTCGGGGTTGGCGGCCTCCAGCATGGCGCGGCTGGCTTCCAGCTGCTGGATCTCGCGGGCCAGCGTCGCCTGCTTGCGGGCGCGGGCCTTGTAGGCGCGCACGGTGTCGCTGATGTCGGCCAGGTAGCGCACGCGCGCGGCCGGGACGATGGGGGTCTGGTGCGTGCTGTGGCGGGTGTCGACGCGCGGCAGGCGGCCTTCGCTGAAGGGGATGCCGAGGTCGGCCAGGCGCAGCTTCAGGGCTTGATACAGCGCCGTCACGCCGTCGTCGTTGAAGCGGCTGGCCATGGTGCCGAACACCGGCATGGTGTCCGGCATCACCGTGAAGGCTTCGCGGTTGCGCTGCACCTGCTTGCTGACATCGCGCAGGGCATCAAGGGAGCCCTTGCGATCGAACTTGTTGATGGCGACGAACTCGGCGAAGTCCAGCATGTCGATCTTCTCGAGCTGGCTGGCGGCGCCGAACTCGGGCGTCATGACGTACATGGGCACATTGACCAGTGGCACGATGGCCGCGTCGCCCTGGCCGATGCCGCTCGTCTCGACGATGACGAGGTCGAAGCCCGCCACCTTGGCCGCGGCGATGACGTCGGGCAGGGCGGGCGAGATTTCGCTGCCGAAGTCACGCGTGGCCAGCGAGCGCATGAAGACGCGCGCACCCTGGCCCCAGGGCGAGATGGCGTTCATGCGGATGCGGTCACCCAGCAGCGCGCCACCGCTCTTGCGGCGTGACGGGTCGATGGAGATCAGCGCCACGCGCAGGGCGTCGCCCTGGTCGAGGCGCAGGCGGCGGATCAACTCGTCGGTCAGGCTGGACTTGCCGGCGCCACCGGTGCCGGTGATACCGAGCACCGGCGTCTTCATGCTCTTGGCCTGGTCTCGTAGCGCGTCGACGATGCCCGCATCGGCCTTGCCGTTCTCCAGCGCCGTCAGCAGCTGGGCCAGCGACCGCCAGGCCGCTTCCGAGTGGCCGGTGATGGCCGACAGGTTCTGCGGCGCATAGACGCTGAAGTCCTGGTCGGCCTTCATGACCATCTCGCCGATCATGCCTTGCAGGCCCATGCGCTGGCCGTCCTCCGGGCTGAAGATGCGCACGCCATGTTCGGCCAGCTCGCGGATCTCGGCCGGCACGATGACGCCGCCGCCGCCGCCGAAGACCTGGATGTGCTCGCCGCCGCGTTCCTTCAGCAACTGCACCATGTACTTGAAGTACTCGACGTGGCCGCCCTGGTAGGAGCTGATGGCGATGCCCTGAGCATCCTCCTGCAACGCCGCGGTGACGACTTCGTCCACCGAGCGGTTGTGCCCGAGGTGGATGACCTCGGTGCCCATGCCCTGCAGGATGCGCCGCATGATGTTGATGGCGGCGTCATGCCCGTCAAACAGGCTGGCGGCGGTGACGAAACGGACCTTGTGGGTCGGGCGGTACTCGGCCAGCGCTTTGTAGTCGCTAGAGAGGTCGGTCATGGCTGTCTCCTTGCTCGGGCCGGATTCTAGGTCGCCAATTGACGTTAACGTCAATTGAGCGTCCGGGTATGGTGCTTGGCCATGACGGAGTCCGCACCTGATCTCGACAAATTTGATCGGCAAATCCTCGGCCGCTTGCAGGGCGACCCGCGCCAGCCGGCCGAGCGCATCGCCACCGCCATCGGCCTGTCGGTCACGGCCGTGCAGCGGCGCATCCGCTGGCTGCGCGACGCCGGCGTCATCCGCGGCGAGCGCCTGGTGCTGGATGTGGCGGCGCTGGGTTACGGCCTGGCGGTGTGGGTGGAGGTGGAGCTGCGCGAGGCCAGCCGCAAGGCCGTCATCGACGGCTTCAAGCGCCGCATGGCCGCCGAGCCGCGCGTGCAGCAATGCTTCTATGTGGCGGGCGACAGCGATTTCCTGCTGCTGATGCGCTGCCGCGACGTGGCCGAGTTCGAGGCGCTGACGCGCGAGCTGTTCTTCGACGACGCCAACATCCGCAAATTCCGCTCGGTCTTCGTGCTGGACGAGTGCAAGGCCGACGCCGGGCTGCCGCTGGCGGACTGAAATCGCCGCGAAGCGGCATTCGCGCGCCCTGCAACGCCGCCCAGCGACGGGCCCGTCGCCGGACGATGTCGTTCTTCCAATGAAAGGACGACACGAGATGAGTTTCGAGATTCCCAGCGAACCCACCGAGTTCGAAGTGCTGGACGCGCGCTTCGAGGACTGCTTCCGCAAGAGCGCCCGGCTGGAGCGCCTGGCCAGCGGCTGCCGCTGGACCGAGGGGCCGGTCTATATCCCCGCCCAGCGCCGCCTGCTGTGGAGCGACATCCCCAACGAGCGCATGCTGAGCTGGTGCGAGGTGACCGGCCACGTCGCCGAGTTCCGCAAGCCCTCGGGCTATACCAACGGCCACACGCTGGACCGGCAAGGGCGCCTCGTCAGCTGCGAGCATGGCGGCCGGCGCGTCGTGCGCACCGAGCACGACGGCTCGCTGACGGTGCTGGCCTCGCACCATGAAGGCAAACGGCTCAACAGCCCCAATGACGTGGTCGTGAAGTCCGACGGCAGCATCTGGTTCACCGACCCGCCCTACGGCATCGTGGACGACTACGAAGGCATCCGCTCGCCGCAGGAGCAGGCGGGCTGCTATGTCTACCGGCTTCAACCGGACACCGGCGAGCTGCGCGTGGTGGTCGACACGATGACCCACCCCAACGGCCTGGCGTTCTCGCCCGACGAGCGCTGGCTCTACGTCGCCGACACCGGCCTGGACGTCGGCACGATGCGCCGCTTCGCCGTGGACGCCGACGGCGCCTTGAGCGGCGGTGAGGTCTTCATCAGCTGCGACACCGGTTTCTACGACGGCTTTCGCTGCGATACCGCAGGCCGCATCTGGACCAGTGCTGGCCGCGCCATCCACTGCCATGAGGCGGACGGCACGCTGATCGGCCGCATTCGCATGCCCGAGCGAGTGTCCAACCTCGTCTTCGGCGGCCCCAAGCGCAACCGGCTCTTCATCTGCGCGACGAGCTCGGTCTACTCGGTGCTGCTGGCGGTCAACGGCGTCAAGCCCTGCTGAACGCGGGGGAACCCGGTCCGGCCGGCCGGCGAATGGGGGCATGATCCGCCCCCATCTCAAACTCCCGCCTTCAGCCCGTGACCACCAACGCCTCACCCGCGCCGCTCGGGACCGAACTGACCGCCCGCGGCATCGTCCTGGGCATTCTCATCACCCTGGTCTTCACGGCTGCCAACGTCTACTTCGGCCTCAAGGCCGGCCTAACCTTCGCGACCTCCATCCCGGCCGCCGTCATCTCGATGGCTTTGCTGCGCCGCGCCGCGGGCAACTCCATCGGCGAGACCAACATCGTGCAAACGATCGCCTCGTCGGCGGGCACGCTGTCGTCCATCATCTTCGTGCTGCCCGGCCTCGTCATGATCGGCTGGTGGACGGGCTTCCCGTACTGGATGTCGACCACGCTGTGCGCGCTGGGCGGCGTGCTGGGCGTCATGTATTCCATCCCGCTGCGCCGGGCGCTGGTGACCAACTCGCCACTGCCCTATCCGGAGGGCGTGGCCTGCGCCGAGGTGCTCAAGTGCGGCCACGCCAGCGACAGCGGCGAGGCCAACCGCCAGGGCCTGGCCGCCATCGTGGCCGGCACCGTCGTGTCGGCCGGCTTCAGCATCGTCGTCGCCACCCAGCTCTTCGCGGCCAATCTGGCGCAGTACTTCCGGCTGCCCGGCGGCGAGAAGAGCGGCAGTGGGCCCACAACAGGCTATGACCTGAACTTCAGCTTCGCCCTGCTGGCCGTGGGCCACCTGGTCGGCCTGTGGGTGGGTGTGGCCATCCTTGTCGGCGCCTGCATCGCCTGGTTGGGTGGCGTGCCCATCCTGACGTCCGGTGTCGACGGCGCCGCAGAAGCGGTCGCACTGTTTGCCTGGAGCAAGAAGGTGCGCTTCATCGGCGCCGGCTGCATCGCCGTGGCCGCCATCTGGACGCTGGTCAAGCTGGCCAAGCCGGTCGTTGCCGGCCTGCACTCGGCCGCGATGTCGGCCCGCGTGCGCAAGGCCGGCAAGGCCGACACATTGCCGCGCAACGAGCAGGACATCCCCATCGGCACCGTCGGCCTCATCACGCTGGCCTGCATGCTGCCGATCGGCTTCATGCTGTCCAGCTTCGCCACGTCCGCAGGCCTGGGCGACCAGCTTGGCCTGCTCGTCGTTGGCGGTGTCGTCTATGTCGTGCTGATGAGCTTCTTCGTCGCCGCGGTCTGCGGTTACATGGCCGGCTTGATCGGCTCGTCGAACAGCCCTCTGTCGGGCGTCGGCATCCTCGTCGTCATCGGCGTGTCGCTGCTGCTGGCCCTGGTCGTCAAGCCCATGCTGCCGGCCTCCACGGGCCAGGCCTTGGTGGCCTTCGCACTGTTCGTCACGGCCGTCGTGTTCGCCGTGGCGACCATCTCCAACGACAACCTGCAGGACCTGAAGACCGGCCAGCTCGTTGACGCCACGCCCTGGCGCCAGCAGGTGGCGCTGATCATCGGTGTCGTGGCCGGCGCCATCGTCATCCCGCCGGTGCTGGACCTGCTGAACCAGGCTTATGGCTTCGCTGGCGCGCCGGGTGTCGACCCCAAGAAGGCCCTCGCTGCGCCCCAGGCCGCGCTGATCTCGGCGCTGGCCAAGGGGGTCATCCAAGGTGACCTGAACTGGAACCTCATCGGCATTGGCGTGCTGATCGGCGTCGCCACCATTGCCGTGGACGAGGTATTGAAGCGTGCGACCGGCGGCAAGGCGCATTGCGCGCCGCTGGCCGTCGGCCTGGGCATCTACCTGCCGATGAACAGCACGCTGATGATCGTCGTCGGCGCCGTGGCCGGCTGGTGGTTCGACCGCCGCGCTTCCTACAAGCGCGATCCAGAAGCCACAAAGCAGCTCGGCGTGCTGCTGGCCTCCGGCCTCATCGTCGGCGAGAGCCTGCTCGGCGTGGTGCTTGCGGCCGTCGTCGTGTTCTCCGGCAACGGCGCGCCGCTGGCCCTGGTGGGCGACAGCTTCGCGACGGCGGGCCAGGTGCTGGGCTTGCTGGCCTTTGCCGGCATCGGCATCGGCCTCTATCGCTGGCTGCTCAGCAAGCAGCCCTGATCGTCATGCCAGCCGCCCTGCATGGCGCCTGGCCTTCGGCAAGCGTCGGACAGCGCGCAGGCGCTGTCCTCGGTCCGGCCTCAGTCATCCGAACCTGCGAAGCCGAACAGATGCAGCAGGCTCGTGAACAGATTGAAGATGGACACGAACAGGCTGACGGTGGCGAGCACGTAGTTGGTCTCGCCGCCGTTCACGATCTGCTGGGTCTCGAACAGGATCAGGCCAGCCGACAGTAGGGCCACGACGGCCGAGACCGTCAGTGCCAGTGCGGGGATCTGGAAGAAGATCGCTGCCAGGCCTGCAAGCACGGCGACGACCATGCCGGCGAACAGAAAGCCGCCCATCCACGACAGGTCACGCTTGGTTGTCGTCGCATAGGCCGACAACGCCAGGAAGACGGCGCCCGTCGCGCCGAGGGCCAACATGATGGTCTGGGCGCCGCCGGGCAGAGACAGCGTGCGCGTCAGCAGCGGGCCGAGCGTCCAACCCATGAAACCGGTGAGCGCGAAGACGAGGCCGACGGCGGCGCCGCGGTTCTTCAGCTTGTGGATGCCGAACAGCAGGCCGAAGTAGGCTACCAGCGTCAGGATGATGCCGGGCGCTGGCAGGTTGAAGGCGACGGCCGCAGCGGCGACGGCGGCGCTGAACAGCAGCGTCATCGACAGCAGGGCATAGGTGTTGCGCAGCACCCGATGGGCGGTGCCGCGGTCGAGGGCGCCGCCGTGGGGCATGGCAATGGCGATGGGGCGGGTTTGCATGGCAGACCTCCGGTTTGAAAGAACACGGGCAGGGTACGTAGGCAAGACACCAAATAAAAGCAGAGAATCGCGAAACGTTTCTTCGTGATTACTTGCTGAATCGCCATGAGCCTGAGCTTCAGTTACCGCCACCTCTACTACTTCTGGGCCGTTGCCAAGGAGGGCGGGTTGACGCGGGCCGCTGAGAAGCTGGGGCTGTCGGTGCAGACCGTCTCGACCCAGGTGCGTGAGCTTGAGCAGGCCCTCGGTGCGGCCCTGCTCAAGCCGGCCGGCCGCGGCCTGACGCTGACCGAAGCCGGCATCGCGGCGCTGGAGCAGGCCGAGCAGATCTTCCAGATCGGCGAGACCCTGCCCGAGCGGGTGCGGGATGCCGCCACCGCGCCGACGGTGCGCCTGGCCGTGGGCATCTCCGACGGCTTGCCCAAGCTCGTCGCGCAGCGCCTGCTCGCGCCCATCCTCGATACGCCGCAACTGCGCCTGCTTTGCCACGAGGACGAGTTCGACGACCTGCTGGGCGACCTCGCCCTGCACCGGCTCGACGTGGTGCTGGCCGACCGGCCGGCGCCGGCCAACCCGAATCTGCGCGTTTACAGCCATTCACTCGGCAGCTCGCCGGTGGCCTGGTATGCCCACCCGCGCTGGGCGGCCGCGGCGGCGCGCGACTTCCCCGCCTCGCTGGCCGACGTGCCGCTGCTGCTGCCCACCTCGCACGCGGCCTTGCGCCCGCGGCTGGACCACTGGCTGACCGACCTCGGCCTGCGCCCGCGGATCACTGGCGAGTTCGAGGACAGCGCGCTGCTGGCCACCTTCGGCAGCGAGGGCCTGGGCGTGTTCCCAGCCGCCACCGCGGTGGACGACGCACTGACGGGCCGCTATGGGTTGGTGAACGTCGGCGCTGCCGAGGGCGTCGTCGAGCAGTTCTACGCGGTGGGCACGGACAAGAAGATCAGCCACCCGCTGGTGCGCCGGCTGCTGCCGCAGCCTGCCGACGCAGCGGGTTGATCCGGACGCGCTTGCTACAGTTGACGTTTACGTCAATTAACCTGCCCTGCAGGCCCGGCACGAGCGGGCACTGACAGGGCGGACCAGGAGACCCGAATGAACCTGCCCGGCCTCAACTTTCAGCTCGGCGAAGACATCGATGCGCTGCGCGACGCGGTGCGCGCCTTCGCCGACGAAGAGATCGCGCCCCGCGCGGCCGAGATCGACAAGAGCGACCAGTTCCCGATGGACCTGTGGCGCAAGATGGGCGACCTGGGCGTGCTGGGCATCACCGTGCCCGAGGAATACGGCGGCGCCAACATGGGCTATCTGGCCCACATGGTGGCCATGGAAGAGATCAGCCGCGCCAGCGCCTCGGTGGGCCTGTCCTACGGCGCGCACAGCAACCTGTGCGTGAACCAGATCAAGCGCAACGGCAACGCCGCGCAGCGCGCCAAGTACCTGCCCAAGCTGATCAGCGGCGAGCATGTCGGCGCGCTGGCGATGAGCGAACCGGGCGCGGGATCTGACGTGCTGAGCATGAAGCTCAAGGCCGAGGACAAGGGCGGCGTCTACCTGCTCAATGGCAACAAGATGTGGATCACCAACGGCCCCGACGCCGACACGCTGGTGGTCTACGCCAAGACCGAGCCGGAGCTGGGCGCACGCGGCGTGACGGCCTTTCTGATCGAGAAGGGCATGAAGGGCTTTTCCATCGCACAGAAGCTCGACAAGCTGGGCATGCGTGGCTCGCATACCGGCGAGTTGGTGTTCCAGGACGTCGAAGTGCCGGCCGAAAACGTGCTGGGTGCTGTGAACGGCGGCGCCAAGGTGCTGATGTCGGGCCTGGACTACGAGCGCGCCGTGCTGACCGGCGGGCCGCTGGGCATCATGCAGAGCGTCATGGACAACGTCGTGCCCTACATCCACGACCGCAAGCAGTTCGGCCAGAGCATCGGCGAGTTCCAGCTCATCCAGGGCAAGGTCGCTGACATGTACACCGTGCTGCAGGCCGCGCGCAGCTTTGCCTACACGGTGGCCAAGAACCTCGACATGCTGGGCGCCGAGCATGTGCGCCAGGTGCGCAAGGACTGCGCCTCCGTCATTCTGTGGACGGCCGAGAAGGCGACCTGGATGGCCGGCGAAGGCGTGCAGATCTTCGGTGGCAACGGCTACATCAACGAATACCCGCTGGGCCGGCTCTGGCGTGACGCGAAGCTCTATGAGATTGGCGCGGGCACCAGTGAAATCCGCCGCATGCTGATTGGCCGCGAGCTGTTTGCGGAGACGATGTAACTCGCCATTGCGACAATGCCAGCATGACGACGACCAACCACGAACTGCAGGATCTGCTCGACAACAACAAGCGCTGGGCCGCTGACACCGAGGCCCGCGAGCCGGGCTTCTTCTCCAGCCTGCTCAAGCAGCAGACGCCGCAATATCTTTGGATAGGCTGCGCCGACAGCCGCGTGCCGGCCAATGAGCTGGTGGACCTGCTGCCGGGCGAGCTGTTCGTGCATCGCAACGTCGCCAACGTCGTCGTGCATTCGGACCTGAATTGCCTGTCCGTCATGCAGTTCGCGGTGGACCAGCTCAAGGTGCGCCACATCATCGTCGTCGGCCACAGCAATTGCGGTGGCGTGCGCGCGGCGCTCTACGACATCCGCACGGGTCTGGCCGACAACTGGATCCGCCACGTGCAGGATGTGCGCAACGACCACTTGAGCTGGCTGGAAGGCCTGCCGCAAGCCCGGCGCGTGGATGCGCTGTGCGAGCTGAACGTGCTGGAGCAGGCGCGCAATGCCTGCCAGACGACGGTGGTGCAGGACGCCTGGCAGCGTGGCCAGGAGATCGTCGTGCATGGCTGGGTCTATGGCCTGCACAACGGCCTGCTGGAGGATCTGCAGCTCACGGCCACCAAGGCCGAGGACGTGGAGCCGTCCTACCGCCGTGCGTTGGAGCGCGTCAAGGCGCGCTACGCCACAGTGGCCTGAATAGAGTCGGGGCATGTTCCCGACCCAGCTCACGGACTCGCGCGCCTTCGACATCGCCCAGGCCCTGCTGGGCGGTTTCGATCGCCACTACAAGCTCTTCCGCGCCACCTCGGCCGAGGCCAAGGCGCGCTTCGAGCATGGCGACTGGCAGGGCCAGCAGCGTGCCCAGGCCCTGCGCATCGAGTTCTACGACGCCCGCGTTGCCGAGGCCAGCGAGCTGCTGGAGGCGCGCTTTTCGGCGTCGACGCTGGCCATGGAAGTCTGGCAACAGGTCAAGCTGCACTACATCGGCCTGCTGACCAACCACCGCCAGCCCGAACTCGCCGAGACTTTCTTCAACTCGGTGTGCACGCGCATCCTGCACCACGCCTATTTCCACAACGACTTCATCTTTGTGCGCCCGGCCATCTCGACCGAGTACATCGAGAACGACGAGCCCGGAGCGACCCCCACCTACCGCGCCTACTACCCGGCGCCCGACAAGCTGCGCGAGACCCTCCAGCGTGTCATCACCAACTTCCAGCTGAACGGCGAGTTCGCCTATCTCGACGCCGACGTCGACCACGTGCTGGCTGCCGTCACGCAACGCCTCGGTGAATTCCGCCGGCGCGCCAACTTTCAACTGCAGGTGCTGTCCAGCCTGTTCTACCGGAACAAGGGCGCCTATGTCGTTGGCAAGATCATCAACGGCTTTACAGAGACGCCGTTCGCCCTGCCCATCCTGCGTGACGACGACGGCGGGCGCTTCTTCATCGACGCGGCGCTGTTCGGCGAAGACGATCTGCTGATCCTGTTCAGCTTCGCCCGCGCTTACTTCCTCGTCGACATGGAGGTGCCGAGTGCGTATGTGCAATTCCTGCGCTCCATGATGCCCAGGAAGCCACGCTCCGAGATCTATTCGGCGCTGGGCCTGCAGAAGCAGGGCAAGAACCTTTTCTACCGCGACTTCCTGTACCACCTGCGCCATTCCTCGGACAAGTTCCGCATCGCGCCTGGCATCAAGGGCATGGTCATGCTGGTGTTCGACCTGCCGAGCTGGCCCTTCGTCTTCAAGGTCATCAAGGACTTCTACCCACCGCAGAAAGACACCACGCGCGAGCTCATCCAGAGCAAATACCTGCTCGTGAAAAGCCACGACCGGGTCGGCCGCATGGCCGACACGCTGGAGTACACGCGGGTGGCCTTCCCGCGGCATCGCTTCGAGGAAGAGCTCCTCGATGAGTTGAAGCACTTCTGCGGGAGCCTCATTGAAGAGAATGGCGACGACCTCGTCATCCGCCACGCCTACATCGAGCGCCGCATGGTGCCGCTCAATATCTACCTGCAGGACGCTACGCCCGAGCAGGTGGAGCGCGTCGTCATCGAGTACGGCAACGCCATCAAGGACCTGGTGGCCGCCAACATCTTCCCCGGCGACATGCTGTGGAAGAACTTCGGTGTGACCCGCCACGGCAAGGTGGTGTTCTACGACTACGACGAGATCGAATACCTGACCGACTGCAACTTCCGCCGCGTGCCCGAGCCGCGCAACGAGGAGGAGGAAATGTCAGGCGAGGTCTGGTACGCCGTCGGGCCCAAGGATGTCTTCCCGGAAACCTTCGGCCCCTTTCTGCTCGGCAACCCGCAGGTGCGTGAGTGCTTCATGCGCCACCACGCGGACCTGCTGGACGCGGGCTTCTGGCAGAGCCACAAGGAGCGCATCCTGGCGGGGCATGTGCATGATGTGTTCCCCTACGACCCGGCGCGGCGCTTCGCAGCGGCCTGAGCCGAAGCGGCTCCGTCCGACAGGCGCCGCCCCGCCGCCCATCAACAATGGCGCCGCCGCAACCCGTGGCCTCTGGGGACAACCGCATGATCTTCGACGCCATCCGCGAAAGCCACGACCTGCAACGCGATCTGTGCCGCAAGCTCACCGCGTCACGCGGCGACATGGCCGCGCGCCAGTTGCTGTTCCTGCAGTTGAAGGTCGAGCTGATGGCACACGCGGCGGCCGAGGAGCGCTTCCTCTACGTGCCGCTGCTGATGGAGGATGGAGGCCTTGATGCCTCGCGGCATGCGCTGCATGAGCACCACCAGGTGGACGAGCTGCTCGAAGACCTGTCGGTGCGCAACAAGCAGCAGGATGGCTGGATTGCGACCGCCAAGGAACTCAGCTTCAAGGTGCGCCACCACCTGAAAGAAGAGGAGTCCAAGTTCTTCCACGTCGCCGGCCGCCTGCTGTCAGACACGAAGAAGCAGCAGCTCGCCGGCAAGTACCAGCGCGAGATGGTGCGCATGCGCAAGCAATACGCCGCCGAGTACCAGACCGTGGCCGTGTCTGCGGCGACCGGCCTGGTCAAACCCGCCAAGCCAGCCGCCGACAAGCCGGCGACGCGCGGCAACGCCAGCGCCGGCGCTCAGCTGCGCGGCAAGAGCAAGCCGCGGCGCACGCGCTGAAGCGAGGCGGGCTCGTCAGCACTGACCTGGCGCGGCGCTTCGCCCCACGGTGCTTTGGCCAGCGCGGTCAACGCCGGCAGCGTCGGCGCCTTCACCTGGACGGATTGCTCCGCCACGGGCCGACGGTCCACGACGGGCCTGGGGTGCATGAAGAAGAACATGGAGCGGAATTGGGGGCGCCAGGCGAGGGTGCCAGATAGAACAAACCCCAGCGTCGCTGACGTGTAGGCTAGCCAGCCATGAGCGCAGGCATCAACACCTCAACTGCTGTGGACCGTCGCGCGCTGAATGCGTTGTGCATCCTGCTCCTGCCCATTCTTGCCGCGTGCGCCGCCATGCCAACACCCGCTCCCGAAGCAATCGCCCAACTGGCACCCACCAGCCGGCTGCGCGCCGTCATCAATCTGGGCAATCCCATCCTGGCGAACCGCGACCCCAGCACCGGCGAAGCCTCGGGTGTGTCGGTCGACCTGGCGCGTGAGCTGGCACGGCAGCTGGGCGTCCAGGCTGAGTTGATGGTGGTGAAGTCCGCGGGCGAAGCGGTGGATGCTCTGGCCACCGGCCGCGTGGACGTGGGCTTCTTCGCCATCGATCCCGCGCGGGCCGCGTCCACCGCCTATTCGGCTGCTTACGTGCAGATCGAGGGCGCCTACCTCGTGCGCAACGATTCGCCGCTGCAGGCCAATGAGGACGTGGATCGCGCAGGCACGCGTGTCGCCGTCGGCGCACGCAGCGCCTACGACCTCTACCTGACACGCGAACTCAAGGCGGCGACGATCGAGCGCGCACCGACCTCACCCGAGGTGGTCAGCTTTTTCCTGGCGCACCAGCTCGACGTGGCCGCCGGTGTGAAGCAGCAGTTGGAAGCCGACGCCAAGCGCTTGCCGGGCCTGAGGCTCTTGCCCGGGCGCTTCATGGTCATCAACCAGGCCATGGGCATGGCCAGGGGCAAGGCGGTCGGTGCGCATTTTCTCGCCGCCTTCGTGGAACAGGCCAAGGCCTCAGGCTTCGTCGCGAGGTCGTTGGAACGCCACCGCATCGAGGGCGCCGCCGTCGCGCCGTCTGCGGCGCGCGACTGAGGGGCTGCTCAACCCTGCGTCGGCCTGAACACCCGCACCCGGTGGCCGTCCGGGTCTGCGGTGACTGCCGTGAAGCCGAAGTCCATCGCCGTCGGCACCTGCAGCACCGGCCAGCCCGAGGCCTTCCAGGCGGCGACGGCGGCGTTCACCTCGTTGTCGGTAGCGACCGTGATGCCGATCTCGGCGCCGCCGCCGCGCTGGCCGCTGCCCGGTTGCACGTCATGCGCGGCCCAGAGGCCGAGCATGGTCTTGTCATTGAGCATGAACATCGCGAAGTTCGGGCTCTGCTCGACGGGCTCGCGGCCCAGCAACGAGCGATAGAAAAGCACGCTCTCGGCAGGGCTGTGCACGTAGAGGATGAGGCAATCGGGTTGCATGGTGGTCTCCGCTAGGTAGTAATGAAGCCATCGTCGGCGCCGCCCGTGTCACCGGTTGTCAGCAGGCCCGGCGGCTATCCCGGCGGTAGTTTTCACATCGCGCTTGTGATCCCTGGCGGGGCGCACTTGCGTCCTTGATGACAGGCCCGGCGTGTTGCCGTGCCCCACCTCTATCGGAGAACCATCATGGCCGCATTGCCCGTCACCATCGCCCTGAAGAGCATCAAATGCAAGATCGAGACCGACGAGGTCGGCTCGGACGAGCCCTATGTGCTCGTCACCGCCGTCGACCTGACCAACCCGATCCTGCCCAACGCCGAAGTCACGCTCTACGGCCCGTGGGGCGACGTCGACGAGGGCGAATCCCGCAGCACCCAGCCGCTGCAGCCGGGCATCAACCCGAGCGACATGCCCTTCATCATCTGGCGCCGCAACGCCTGGGGCCCGTCGGGCCAGGCCAAGGCCATCGCCAACCCGGCCAATGCCGTCATCCTCGTGTCGATGATGGAGCACGACGATGGCAAGCCTGGCACGGCGCGCGAACTGACCAAGGGCGCCGTCGTCAGCTCGCTGGCGGCCTCTGCCGGCATGACGCGGGCTCAGCGCGTGAGCAAGCTGAAGGCCGACATCCACGGCGCGCTCGGCATTCCCACCGGCTTCCCCAACTTCGACGACCGCGTCGGCACGACCCAGGAGTTCGTGCTCAGCACCAACCTGCTCGACGTGGCCGCCGGCCCCAAGAGCAAGACGCTGACCATCGTGGGAGATGGCGGCAAGTACGAGGTCACCCTGGTGGTGACGAAGGGCTGAAACGGGGCCCCTCGTCCACGCCCGCCGCGCCGAACGCGGGCGACGTGACCGGTCCCCCGAGGGGACGACGATGCTTGCGGCATCGAGCCGCAAGCACATCGCCAAGGGCGGGCCGGCTAGGGGGTGGCCCGGCGCTCGGCCCGCAACTCCGCGGCCACTACTTGCTGACTGGCACCTTCACCGCCGGGCAGGCGGTGTTGGCCGGGTCGGGGCACTTGGGCAGCTTGGGTTTGACCTGGGTGCCGGTATTGCTGCCATCGGTCGCGGCGCCACCACCGCTGCCACCGGCGACGGGCGCGCCGCCGGGCGGGGTGGCAGCCTTCACCGCCGGTGAGCTGGCGGCCTTGGCCGCCGGGGTGCCGGTGGCCGGTGCCACATCAGCGGCGTGCGCCGCGAGCGCGGCGCCCAGGCAGGCCGTGGCCAGCATCGAGTCGAGAAGCTTCATCGCAGTCCTCCGTCAGAAGTCCAGCAGGGCCAGGCCCGGCGGCGCCGGGCGGGATGTGGACGATAGCAATTGCGACAGCCGGATGCGCATGACCACGGCGTCAGCACGATCGGCCAGCGCATCCGCGTAGGCCTGCAGCGCGGCGCGTGCGTCGTGGCCGTCACCGAGCGCGACGAGCGCGACGAGCGCCTTCAGCCGCAGGCGGTCCGGGTGGCCCGGCGGCAGGCCGGCCTCGGCCAGCGCCAGGGCCTCGTGATAGGCGGCGCGAGCCGGTTCGATGCGGCCGGCGCTTTCATGGGCCAGCCCCAGCAGCGCCAGCGTCGGCCAGCGATCAGTGTCCTGCAGCCCCAGGCGCGTACGCTGGGCGGCCTCGGCCTGCGTCAGCATCGCGACGGCCTCGGTCGTGCGCCCCTGGCGCAGCGCCGCCTCGCCGAGCAGCGCGCGGGCGCGCTCCGCCGCCGGGTGGCCCGCCTCCTGCAGGGTGGCCAGCAGCGGGCGCATCCGCGCCTCGGCCGCGGCCGGCTCGCCACGACGCAATTGCTGGCGTGCTGCCACCAGCCCCACGACGGCGGTCGCCTGGGCTTCGCCGCCGCTGCGGGCCTGCGCCAACGCCAGCTCCGCTTCGCGCGCCGCCTCGTCGGGTCGGCCGGCGTGGAACAGCGCGGTGGCCAGCCAGGTGCGCGTCGAGACGGTGTTGAGGTCGGCCGGTCCCAGCACTTCCTGCAGCTCCTGCACGCTGGCGCGCAGCAAGGGTAGTGCCGCGACGTGGTGCCCCAGCTCGACCTCCATCGTCGCGACGGCCATCCGGGCCTGGGCGGCGATCAGCCGCCCCGCGCCTTCGCTGGCATCGACGAGGGCTTGCAGCCAGCGCCGCGCATCGTCCCAGCGCCCCTGGGCCCGGGCGAGGCTGGACATCGCATCGGCCACGCGCCGATAGCGCTCATGGTGCGTGCCGAAACGCTCGCGAACCCCTTGCTCGGCCCGCGCCAGCAACGACTGCGCCTCGTCGAGTCGGCCAGCCTCCATCGCCATCTCGCCGAGATGGGCGAGGGCGGACAAGGCCACCGCGTCGTCCTGGGCCGGCAGCGCGGGCACCAACCCCGTCAGCAGCGCGCGCGCATCGTCGGTCTGGCCCAGGCGGCTGCGGGCATTGGCGAGCTCGAAGGCGACATCGCGACCCATCTCGCCGCGGCCCCGCAACTGGGCGTGCGCGAGCGACAGCGCTTCGGCCGCCAGGGGCATGTCGCCGGATTGGTTCAGCAGCAGCCCCAGTGGCCGGGCCACTTCGGCCAGCATGGCCGGGTCATCGCCCAGCCGTCGCTTGGCTTCGGCCCAGCTGCGCCTGAGCAGCTCGATCATCGGCACCGTCGCGCTGCCGGAGGCGTCGGGGCTGAGGCCGGCGAGCAGCTCGGTCAACACGCTTTGCACGCGGCGAGTGCGTTCGGCTTCTCGCGCGGCCTCGCGCCATTGCCAGGCGGTGGTGGCCATGCCGGCCAGCAGGCTGGCCAGCACCAGGCTCAGCGCGACCAGCTGCAGCCGGTAGCGGCGCGCGAACTTGGCGCTTCTGTAGGCCAGCGAGTCGGGCCGCGCGAGGATGGGGCGGTGCTCGAGATGGCGGCGCACGTCGTCGGCCAGTGCGCTGGCGCCGGCATAGCGCTCGTCGGGGCGCTCCTTCAGCGCGCGGCCGAGGATCAAGGCGAGGTCGCCGCGCAGTGTGGCCGCAGGCTCACGCTGGCCGGTCAGCAGCAGGCACAGCAGGCGGCCCAGCGCAAACACATCGGTGGCGGTGCTGACGGGCTCGCCGCGCAGCTGCTCAGGCGCGGCGTACTCAGGCGTCAGGCCCGCAGGCAGTTGCGCAGTCAGCTCCGCGCCGGTGTCATCAACAAGCAGCTTGGCGACACCGAAGTCCAGCAGCTTCACCTGGCCGTCCGCGGTGACAAGGATGTTGCCCGGCTTGAGATCGCGGTGCACGACCAGGCGCGCATGCGCATGAGCCACCGCGTCGCACACCTGCAGAAAGAGCCGCAGCCGCTCGTTCACATGAAGGTTCTGCAGCTCGCACCAGCGATCGATGCGCTCGCCCTCCACCAGCTCCAGCACCAGATAGCGCGTGCGCGTCGCGCCGACCAGGGCTTCGCCGATGTCCAGCAGGCGGGCAATGTGTGGATGGGTCAACCGCGACAGCAGCTCGCCCTCGCGGCGAAAGCGCGCCTGGTTCCCCTCGCCGCGCCAGGGGCTGTGCAGCAGCTTGATGGCCGCCTCGCCGCTGTGGGCGCCATCGCTGCGCCGAGCGCGCCAGACCTCGCCCATGCCGCCGCTGCCCAGCGGCGCGACGAGGGTCCACGCGCCCAGCACCTGGCCGGCCAGTTCGGGAGCGCCCGGTACTTGCGCCGGTTTGGCCAGAAAGCCGCGCTCTTCGGCCACGCGGTCAGCGTTGATGAGGGCCTCCAGCCGCTCCCGTTGCGCCGGCGGCAACTCGGCCAGCAGGGCTTCACGTTCGGCCGGCGTCGCGTCCTGCCATTCATCGAAGGCGGCGAGCGCGCCGGCCTGATAGGTCGTGTTCACGCCTGCAACGCGTCGAACAAGAAGGCCCGCGCTTTACGCCAGTCGCGCTTGATCGTCGGTACCGAAACGCCCAGCAGCTCGGCGATCTCCTCCAGCTCCAGGCCGCCGAAGAAGCGCATCTCCACGACCTGGTGGGCGCGGCCGTCGGCGCGCTCCAGCATCTGCAGCACGTCGTCGAGCTTGAGCACATCGGGCGGTGCGATCTGCTCCAGCGCGGCCGTCGACAGCGTCACCTCGGCCTGCCCGCCGCCGCGCTTGTCGGCGTGGCGCTCGCGAACGTGGTCGATGATGACGCTGCGCATGACCTTGCTGGCATGGGCGAAGAATTGCGCGCGGTGCTGCGCGGCTTCCTTCGGGATCGGCCCCGCACTCTTCAGCCAGACCTCATGGATCAGTGCCGCCGGCTCCAGCGTCATCGGGGCGTGGCCGGCGAGATGACTTCTTGCCAGGCGCTTGAGCTCGGGGTAGAGCAGGGTGTAGAGGCGGTCTCGCGCCTCGGTCTCGCCGGACGCCAGGGCCGTCAGCAGCTGGGTGATCTCTGTCATGGGCGCGATGCTGGCGCCAAGTGCGCCCGTGCGGAACCCCCACCTTGCGCGCGAGAATGCCGGTTTGCTTCTCCGCCCGCCCTATTCCATGCCTGACACCCCCAGCCGCCCCGAACTGCCCGACCACCTCAGCGTCGACCCGCGCAGCCCTCACCACGTCGCCGCCGTCTTCGAGCACGACATCGGCATCCGCTTCAACGGCAAGGAGCGCCAGGACGTCGAGGAGTACTGCATCAGCGAGGGCTGGATCAAGGTGCCCGCCGGCAAGACGCTGGACCGCAAGGGCCGGCCGCTGTGCATCAAGCTCAAGGGTGCTGTCGAGGCTTTCTACCGCTGAGACATCAGCACCAATGCGGCAGCCGCAAGCAGCGCGATCCAGGCCGGGTGACGGCCGCGGTTGCTGAGCAGCACCAGGCCGCCGCTGACCGCCAACGCCGTGGCGGCGGCCGCTTCGATGATGCCGCCGGACATCGCCTGCACCGCCGGTTGGGCCAGCCACGCCAGCACCACCGCCAGTGCCCAGGCCAGGGCGGTCACGACATGCCAGCTTGCCCACAGGATGCGGGTCTGGAATTCGCGCAGCGCCGGCTGGCCGCCGACGGGCACCAGGCCGCCAGCGCGCAGATGGCGAAACAGCATGCGTTCGCCCAGCCATGAGTGCGCCAGGCCGATGACGAAGACCAGCGCCGCCGCGCCAACGAGCCAGGGGTTCATGCCGCTCTCCGTGAAGTGAGCCTCAGTGTGAGGCCGGACTCGGGCCGCAGCGTGACGGCCATGCGCGGCTTGGGCGCCTCGTTGCCGACCGGGCTCAGCTCGAAGCGCTGCAGCAGCAGCGCCGCGATCAGCGTCATCTCCAACACCGCGAAATGCTGGCCCAGGCAGACGCGCGGGCCCAGGCCGAAGGGGATGTAGGCGCCGCGCGGGATCTCATGCGCGGCCCCTGGCATGAAGCGCTCGGGCTTGAAGGCCAGCGGCGCATCCGGCCACCAGCGCGGGTCGCGGTGCAGCAGCCAGGGCGTCACGCGCACCAGCGTGCGGGCCGGCAGGCGCACGCCGCCCAGCGTGATCTCGCGCGTCAGGCGGCGCGTCATGACGGCCGCCACCGGCGGGTACAGGCGCATCGCCTCCTTCAGCGTGGCGGACAGAAAAGGCAGGGCGCCCGCGTCATCGGCCGTTGGCACGCTGCCGGCCAGCACGGCATCAACTTCGGCCCGGGCGCGCGCCTGGGCTTCAGGGTGTGCCGCCAGCAGCCAGCTCCACCACAGCAGGGCCGTCGCGCTCGTCTCATGGCCGGCCTGGAAGCTGACCATGCACTGGTCGTAGACCTCCTGTGGCGACAGCGCCTCGCCGGTCGCCTCGTCGCGCAATGCCATCAGCATGCCGAGCAGGTCGGGCTTGCCGTCGCCGGACGCGCGCCGGGCGTTGACATGGCCGCCCAGCAGTCCGTGCATCAGCTTGTGTGCGCGCCGCTTGGCGGCCTTGCCCGGCAGCGGCAGCCAGTCGGGCAGCGTGAATGGCCAGAACATCTCGGCCAGCGCCGTCTCGCTGAGCACCTGCACGGCGTGCGCAGCGGCCGCGGTGTCGGCGCCGATCGGCGTGCTGAACAGCGTGCGCGAGATGACGTCCATCGTCAGGTGGCTGAACAGCGTGTCCATCGCCACCTCGCCGTCCTGTACGCCGGCCAGCCCGGCGACGGCCGCATCGGTCATCAGCGCCGCATAGCCGGCCACGCGCTTGGGGGTGAAGGCCTGCATCAGCATGCGGCGCTGGCGCTGCCAGGTGGGCCCTTCAGTGACGAGGACGGACTGGCCCATCAGCTGGGAAAACACCTCGGGCCCGCGCGCCCAGCGGATCAGCGCGTCGGCATGGTCCACCATGACCTCGCGCACCAGTTCCGGGTCGAAGACATCGACGCCGCGTTCGCCGAGGATGGTCTGGCGCGGCAGATCGCCCAGCGATCGCTGCGCGGAGATCACCGCGAGATAGTCGCGCCGCATGGCCATCAGCACGGGGAAGCCCCACCAGCGGGTGGGGTGCGAAGGGAGGTCGTTCCAGGTCAGCGTCGTCATGGACCGTGATGCTGCGCCCCTGGGGCGGACGGGTCTTGAACGAATGCGACACTGATCGCGATGCAAGCCCACACACGCCTCTGGCTGCCGCCGCTGGCCCTCGCCGGCTGCGTGCGTGGCGTGATGCAGCGCGACACGCGAGGCCGAAACCTCGACGCCGTGCAGCGCGAGAACTACTTTCCCGCAACACCGCTGGTCCAGCTGTTCTGGTGGGCCGAGGGCAGCAGCGAATGGCTGGACACGCCGGGTTTCTCAACGCCACCGCCTGAGCGCCGCCACGCGCCGGTGCTGTTCGGCGGGCCCTTCACGTTGCCCACGCACACGCGCAACCCCGGCGAGATGCGCGCCTTCAAGCTGCTGCTGTTGCCCGACGCCTTTGTGGCGCTGACCGGCATCGCACTGGGCCGCTACGTCAACCAGGTCGTCGATGCGCGCGACCTGCTGCCGTCTGACTGGCTGGCCTGGGCCGAGCAGATGGCCGTCGCGGCCGATGACGCGGCGCGGCTGCAGTTGCTCGAAGCCTTTCTGCTGCCGCGCTGGCAGGCCCTGGGCACGCAGCGCCCCGGCCATCGCTATGCCGACTGGACCCAGGCCCTGGCGGTGCGCGCCGCCACCAGCGCGGCCGGCCGCAGCCTGCGCCAGTTGGAGCGCCGCATCAAGGCCTGGGCCGGCCTGCCGATGCGCGAACTGCGCGCCGTGTCGCGCGCCGAGAACGCCTTCCTTGCGGTGGCCGCTGCTGAGGCCGGCGCGGGTGTGAACTGGGCCGACATCGCCGCCGACAACGACTACGCCGACCAGAGCCATCTCTGTCGCGAGACGCGCCGCTTGACCGGCTTCAGCCCCGAGGACCTGCGCCGCCGCATCCAGGCGGAGGAAGCCTTCTGGGCTTACCGGTTGTGGCGGTGACCCGAAGCCTAAACTGACGCAATGACCCGCCACCTGCTCCTGGCCCTGTTGCTGTGCTGGGTGGCTACGTCGGCTTGCGCGGCGCCCTGCCCGCAGCCGCTGCGCATCGGCTTCAGCGATGCCGCCTCGCCGCCCGGTCTGCTGGGCTCGGGCCCCGGCTTTCCCGAGCCGCCAGGTTGGGAGGTCGTCGCCGTGCGCGAGGCGCTCAAACGCCTGGGTTGCCAGGGCGAACTGCTGCGCCTGCCCAACCGCCGCCTGTCGGCCTCATTGGCCCAGGGCGGCGTCGACATCGCGCTGCTGTTCGGCACCACGCCCGAGCGTCTGCGCAGCTTGCGCTTCCCGCTCGACGCTCACGGCCGGCCCGACGTCGCCTGGGCACCCGTATTCGGCCACCTGGCGCTGTTTGGTCGCGGTGGCGAGGCTCCCGATCCCGCCTGGGACGGCAAGCTTCTGCCCAAGGGCCTGCGTGTGGGCGTGCTGGCCGGCTCGGTGCAGGACGCCATCGCGCGCGGTCACGGCTGGGCGGTCGAGCCCATCAGCGCACTCGACGCGGGGCCGACCATGCTGCAGGCGCGCCGCTTCGACCTGCTGCTGAGCACCCGCGAGGTGCTCACACCCGAGCAGCGCGCCGAGCTCGTCGAATGGGCGCCAGGCGTGGCCAAGCTGCCCTATTTCGCGCCAGCCTCGCCGCAGTTCGCCCAGCGCCACCCGGACTGGACGCGCGCTTTCTGGCGCCAGTTGTGCCAGGCCGTGCGGCGGCTGGAACCCGACATCCGCCCGGTTGAATGCGGCAGCGCGCCGGCCACGGCCTGGCGCCAGGCCCCAAGCCCAACCGATTGACCCTGGCATTGCGCGGCAATTGACGCGCACGTCAATTGATCGCGTCAGAATGGCGCATCTGAGTTACCAACGGAGTACGTGCCATGTCCGACCCGATCGTCATTGTTTCCGCCGCCCGCACCCCCATCGGCGGCCTGCTGGGTGATTTCGCCGGCCTGGCCGGCTGGGAGCTGGGCGCCATTGCCATCAAGGCGGCCGTCGAGCGCGCCGGCGTGCCGGGCGACTCGGTCGATGAAGTGCTGATGGGCAACTGCCTGATGGCCGGCCAGGGTCAGGCGCCCGCCCGCCAGGCCGTGCGCAAGGCCGGCCTGCCGGATTCGGCCGGCGCCGTCACGCTGAGCAAGATGTGCGGCTCCGGCATGCGCACCATGATGTTTGCTCACGACATGTTGGCAGCCGGCTCGGCCGAGGTCATGGTGGCCGGCGGCATGGAAAGCATGACCAATGCGCCGCACCTGATGTTCGCGCGCAAGGGCGTCAAGTACGGCGTGGCCCAGATGTACGACCACATGGCCCTGGACGGCCTGGAAGACGCCTATGAGCGCGGCAAGGCCATGGGCGTGTTCGCCGAACAGTGCGTGAGCAAATACAGCTTCAGCCGCGAGGCCATGGACCAATACGCCATCACCTCCACGCAGCGCGCCAAGGCCGCCAACGAGAGCGGCGCCTTCGATTGGGAAATGGCGCCGGTGACGATCAGCTCGCCTAAGGGCGACACCGTCATCAAGTTCGACGAGCAGCCCTTCAAGGCCAAGCTCGACAAGATCCCGTCGCTCAAGCCCGCTTTCAAGAAGGACGGTGCCATCACCGCCGCCACCTCGTCCAGCATCTCCGACGGCGCCGCCGCCCTGGTACTGATGCGCGAGAGCACGGCCAAGGCCCGCGGCCTGGCACCGATCGCCCGCATCGTCAGCCACGCGGTGCATGCGCAGGCACCTGAGTGGTTCAGCACCGCCCCCGCCGGCGCCATCCAGAAGGCCCTGGCCAAGGCCGGCTGGCAGGCGGGCCAGGTCGACCTGTGGGAAGTCAATGAAGCCTTCGCCGCCGTCACCATGGCCGCGATGGCCGAGTTCAAGCTGCCGCACGACATCGTCAACGTCAACGGCGGTGCCGTGGCCCTGGGCCACCCCATCGGCGCCAGCGGCGCACGCATCGTCGTCACACTGCTGGGCGCGCTGAAGGCCCGCGGCTTGAAGCGCGGCATGGCGGCGCTGTGCATCGGTGGCGGCGAGGCCACCGCGCTGGCAGTCGAGATGCTCTGATTGAGCGCCCGCCGCTGGTTTCGGAATGGCCTGCTGTTGCTGGCTGCCGCGGCTGGCGGCGTGGACGCTGCCTGGGCGCTGTCATGCATTCCGCCCAATCCGGACCCCAAGGCCCGGATGCAGACCCATTTCGCCGGAGCCGCCGCGGTTTTCATCGGCCAACTGGTCGAGACCGGCGCCGATATTCACGAGGATTGGAGCGTCTCGGCCGCAGGCCGGCTGAAGGTGGAGCGCTGGTTCAAAGGGACGCAGGTGCCCGAGGTGCGGGTGCTGTTGCCGAGTGGCTTTCCCCGTGGAGCTCGGCTGCTGCTTTTCGCGCGAACCAACTCGCCGGCCGATCGGCTGCGCCAGACCCAATCCCGTCGCGCCTGGCAACCTGACGGCAAGCGTGCCGATGCGGCCCCCAAAGTGCCGGACGCCGACATTCCTGACTTGACGGCGGCAGGGGCCTGCAGCGCAGCGGCATTCGCGTTGAACGCTGCTTCGGTGGCGCCGCTGCCCGGCTATTCGGACGACAAGGCCCGCGCCTGGGCCGTCGCCTTGTCGAACGACTTGCTGAAAGCCCTGGAGGCCATGCCGGCCGCAGGTGATGGTGGTCGTCTGGAACTGGCGCTGCGGGCTTTCGACATGAGCGATTTCATGCAGCGAACCGAACTGCGGGTCGAGCTCAAGGAAGCCAAGGATGCAGCGCCCGGCGGGCTGAAACTCAGCGGGCCGTCGACCGTGCAGCACCTGTCTGTGTACTGGAATGCGCCGCGCAACGGGTGGGGTGGATGGGGGCGTGATCGTTTGCCGGCCGGCGAATACCGGTTGGAAGGCCTCGAAGTGCCTGGGTACGACTTGTACTGCGGGGGCGGCTCCGGGCCCGACTGTGCGCGTGTCACCGTCGAAGACCGTGGCCGGGTGCGCCATGAGCTGTTCTACATTCCCGAGGCGCGCCTGCAAGTGAAGCTCGTCGATCAGCAGGGGGTGCCCGTGGAAGGGCAGGGTCTGCTGAAAGTGCGCAGGTTGTCCGCGGATCCTGCAGGAATTCCGTTTCGTCCGTCGCGCGAAGCGACTTTCGTGGCGCACCCGCCCGCTGACCAATCCGCCCACCACCTGGGCCTGAGCGCTGGGCGCTATGCCATCGAATGGCTGCTGCCTCGTGTTGCGCCGGGCCAGCCCGACGACTGGCCGTGGGCGCGCAAGGTGCTGGCATCAACGGCGCTGCCTCTTCATGAGGGCAGCAACGTCGCAGTCACGCGCGGCGACAACCTCGTGACCCTGACGTTGCCCGAGGAAGCCCGGCCGGCCGAGTTGCGAGCGCGTGCACCTGGCTGCAAGCCGGGTGGCGTTTTTCAGGTGTCGTTGCTGACCGAATGGCGACCCGGGCGCAGCGCCGGCATGCAGAACGTGGCGATGGAAGTTTCGGACCGCTGCGAAATCCGCTACCAGGGATTTGCCGGCCAGCATCTGCACCTGCATTACGCACGCAGCCCATCAGAAACCTGGGTTGCCTGGGTCGAGTTGCAGCCGGGCCAGAATCAAGTGGATTTGATGCCCCAGAAAGCCCAGCCCCATTGACGCGAGTCGGCGCGGCTGACGCGGCCGTAGGTGACACTAGGCAACTCGACGGCCCAGCCCTCTGAGGCATTCCATGCTCGGCACCCACGACCTCCCCCTCTTTGCCGCCACCGTCTTCGTGCTGAATGCGACGCCCGGCGTCGACATGGCCTACACGGTCGCCAGCACGCTGCGCGGCGGCTGGCGCCAGGGCGTGGCGGCGGCGGTCGGCATCATGGCGGGCTGCGTGCTGCATTCGCTGGCTGCGGCCTTTGGCCTGGCGGCGCTGCTGGCCACGTCGGCCGAGGCCTTCACGATCGTCAAGCTCGTGGGTGCGGCGTATCTGCTCTATGTGGCATGGGGCATGGCCCGGGCCGGGCTGCGTCCGGCGTCGGCTGCGGCCGAAGTCAGCGCCCCGCAGTCGCTGTGGCGCACGGTGCGCCAGGGCTTCTTCACGAACGCGCTGAATCCCAAGGTCGCGCTGTTCTTCCTTGCGCTGCTGCCGCAGTTCATCGCGGCGGACGCGTCGAACAAGACGCTGGCCTTCCTGTTCCTGGGTGGCTGGTTCATCGCTCAGGGGCTGCTGTTCCTGCTCGCCCTCATCGTGCTGGTGGCGCCGCTTCGCCGCAGCCGGCCGCGGCCCTGGCTGGGGCGCGGCCTCAACCTCGGCGGTGCTGGCCTCTTCACCGTGCTGGCCGCCAAGCTCGCATTGACCAAACCATGAACGTTCTGATCATCGGCGCCTCGCGCGGCCTGGGCCTGGAGTTCGTGCGCCAGTACCGTGCGGCCGGCGCGCGCATCACGGCCACGGCCCGCGACGAGGCGGCGCTGGACCGGCTGCACGCCCACGGCGCCCGCGCCTTGAAGCTGGACGTGGCCGACACGGCCAGCGTGTCCGGCCTGGCCTGGCTGATCGACGGCGAGGCCTTCGACGTCGTCGTCATCAACGCCGGCGTCTACGGCCCCAGCACTTCGGGCCTGGAGACGCCGACGGTGGAGGACTTCGACGCCGTCATGCACACCAATGTGCTCGGCCCGATGCGCCTGCTGCCGCAGATTGCCGAGGCGCTGGCGCCGGGTGCCCGCGTGGCCATCCTCTCCTCCAAGATGGGCTCCATCGGCTCGCGCGCCAGCACCAGCGGCTGGCTCTACCGGGCTTCCAAGGCGGCGGTGAACTCCGTCATGAAAGATGCCGCGCTGACCCTGGCAGGCAAGGCCACCGTCATCAGCTTCCACCCCGGCTGGGTGCGCACCGACATGGGCGGCTCGGGCGCCGACATCGACGCGTCGACCAGCATCGCCGGCATGCGCACTGTGCTGGCCAGCGTGAAACCGGCGGATACGGGCAGTTTCTTCAATTACGACGGGCAACGATTGGACTGGTGAGTCCCCTTTATTGGCGGCGCGGCGGCCCGGCGGATTGCGCTAAGGTCTCGACCCATGGACACAACCCTCGCAGAAGCCGAAACGACCAGCCTGATCCGTGCCGGGGAAACCTGCGAACGTCACATCCGCTTCACGCGTGAGGACATCGCCGCTTTTGCCCGCCTGACCGGCGACTCCAACCCCCTGCACCACGATGTGCAGGCGGCCCAGCGGGCACGGCACGGCGAGATCATCGCCAGCGGCCAGCAGACGACGGCGCAGATGATCGGCCTCGTCGCCAGCCACTTCTCGCGCGGCGATGACGGCGCGGATCGCGAGCTGTTGTGCCTGAACTTCAATTTCGCCTTCAAGGCGCCGGTGTTCGCCGAGCAAGAGCTGCTGTTGCACTGGCGCGTGGCCAGCGTGGAATGGAATGCGACGCTCGGTGGCTGGCTGGCCCTCGTCGATGGGCGGGCGACCGTGCGCAACGCCCACCCTTGCGTAGTCGGGCGTGGCACGCTGCTCGTCAAGGCAGCCAGGGCCTGATTTCGTCCGCGAGCGTGGTCACATCGATGGGTTTGCCGATATGGGCGGCGCAGCCGGCCGCCAGCGCTCGGGCGCGCTCCTCGGGCATGGCCTGGGCGCTCATCGCCAGCACGGGCACGTCGCGCAGCGACGGATCGGCCTTCAGTCGGCGCGTGGCCTCGTAGCCGTCGAGAACCGGCATGCGCAGGTCCATCAGGATGATGTCGGGCCGGCGCGCGGCGGCCGCTTCCAGGCCAAGTTGGCCATTGGCCGCCCAGTCGACCTCGAAGCCGGCGGCCTCCAGCACATAACGCGCGAGATAGGCGTTGGCCGCGTTGTCCTCGACCAGCAGCACTCGCGGCGTGTTGGCCATGTCAGGCGCTCCCCATGTGCCGCCGGAGCCTTGCGGGCCGAGTGCCGGGCCGCTCCCAAGCCGGCCCGCGCTGGCGATGTGCTTGCCGGTCGAACCGGCTAGCATCGCCGTCCCCTTGGGGGACCGATCGGGCGCGCCTGCGTTCAGCAGGGCGAGACCGGGCGAGGGGCCTCATAGCGCGTCCATCTCGATGATGAAGCGCGAGCCCCCACCTTCGGCAGGCTCGTGGCGGATGCGACCCTGCATGCCGGCCAGCAGCTGGGCGCTCAGATAGAGGCCCAGCCCCGTGCCCTCCTGGGCATGGGCGACGCCGCCTTCGAGCTGGCGGAAGGGCTGGAAGAGCAGGGCTCGATGCGCCTCGGGGATGCCGGGGCCGTGATCCCTGACGCTCAGGACCAGGCGCTCGCCGTCTTGCCAGGCCTGGATCTCGATGTCACCTTGCTCGGAGAACTTGATGGCATTGCCCACCAGGTTGATCAGCACCTGGGTCAGCTTGCGGCGGTCCCCACGCCAGGGCAGCGACGGGGCCATGGCCAGCTTCAACACCAGGCCCCGGGGTTCGGCCAGCGGGCGCAACTGGCCCGCCACATCGGCGGCGATCTCGGCGATGTCGATCGGTTCGATGTGGAGGTCCATGCGCCCGGCCTCGATGCGCGACAACTCCAGCAGGTCGTTGATGAGGGCCAGCAGGTGGCGGCCGGAGCTGGCGACGAAACCGAGCTGGCGTTTCTGCTCGGCGTTGACCGGGCCGCTGCGGCCACCGTGGATCAGGTCGGTGAAGCCGAGGATGGCATTCAGCGGCGTGCGCAGCTCATGACTCATGCGCGCCAGGAACTCGGACTTGAGCCGGTCAGCCTCCTGCAGCCTCAGGTGCTCGGCGGCCACGCGCTCGGCGGCCTTGCGTTCCGAGATGTCGTGCACGAAGCCGACGAACAGCGTCTCGCCGTCGAGCTCGAAGCGCGCGAAACGGATCTCCACCGGCAGATCCCGGCCATCGGCATGTCGGGCCAGGGTCTCGACGCCGCGCCAGTCCAGGCGTTTTTCTCCGGTCGCCATGTGGCGGGCCAGGCCAGCGACGTGCTGCGCCCGCAGGGCCTCGGGCTGCAAGGTCGCCAGCGGCTGGCCGTTGAGGCTGCCCGGTTCATGGCCGAGCAGCGCGTGGATGGCGGGATTGGCGAAACGGATGCTACTGCCGGCATCGATGATGACGGCGCCGTCGATGCTGGTCTCCCACAGCGAGCGGAACAGCGCCTCGCTGCGCTGCACGGCCTGGTGGGTGCCCTGGTCCTCGCGGGCGCGCCGCATCACGAGGCCAGCGGCGGTCAGGCCGAACAGCAGGGCGCAGACCATCAGCATGCCGATCAGTGCCGTCGCCGTGATGCGCGACGCCAGCCCGAGACTGGCCGAGAAGCGATGCTCCATCGGCGTCAGCCGCGCATCCAGCGCCAGCACGCGGGGCTGCAGCGCGGCACGGGCCTCGGGAGGCAGTTCGCGGGCCTGGTGGGCCAGCGCGGTCATCTCGGTGATCAGCTCGTCGGCCTCGCGCCAGATGGCGACCGACTCGGCCATATAGGGTAGGCCGCGGCAGCAGCGGTAGAGCCGGATCAGGCCGGACGTGTCGTCGGCATGGTTGCGCGATTCGATGAAGCCCTGGCGGGCCTCGTCGTCATGGGCGCCACCTCCGTCCATGGCCTCGCGTGCACGCCTGGCGTTCAGGGGCACGGCGATCTCGCGCTCGAACGCCTGGTACTGCGCCTCGTCGCCGGATTGCAGATAGAGCACCAGGGCCAGCGTCGCGCTCTTCTGCGCACGTGACCATTGGCTTTCGCCAGCGACGTAGGCCCGTGCGGCCGACAGCGCCGTGATGGCATACAGCCCCAGCACCGCGAGCAACGCCGCCATGCCGATCAGCAGCCAGGCCACGCGGCGCGCACCGTGCGGCAGCACGGCGGCTGGGGTGGAGGCGGAAGCGTGACTCACCGTGTCCGAGTATGCCCAGACGCCGCCGGCGCGGGAACCTCAGGACGTAGGACGTTGCCTTCTGTTCTGCCTCGGCAGGGGTGTCATGCGCCGAGTGGTCAGAGCAAACCGGTCGTTACTTCGCTGCGCCACCGGCCCGCCCCTCCACCTCGAAGCTGCCCACCAGCACCTGGTCACCCCGGCCCGACAGGCGAAGCACGACGCGTTCGTCCTTCTGCGCGCCGGTGCCGAAGCCGGTGGCCAGCCACAGCATCAGCGTCGTGTAGGGCGACACCAGCTGCTGGCTGTGGCCATAGAACTGGACGCGCACCTCGTAGCGGCCCGGCTTGGCGCGGCGCAGCGAGAACTCCTCGGGGCCGTAGCCGCCCGTGAAATCGCGCGACATCGCGCCGCCCTGGCGGGTCAGGCGGTGGGCGTAGTAGGCCTTCTCGCCGTCGGGGTCGGTCACCCAGAGGTCGATGTCGGTGTTGTCGGCGTCCCAGGTCAGCACAGCGCGCAGGTCCAGCGGCAGGTTTTGGCGCAGGCGCGCGTCGACACGCGACAGGTCCAGCTTGGGCGTCCGGGCGGCCAGGGCATTGAGCTCGGTCAGCGCAATCAGGTCGATGTCGGCAAAGCGCCCGTCCCAGGGCCGGCTGGCCACGTCCCACAACAGGTCCAGCGCGCGCTGGGGCTGGGTGGCGGCGAGGGCCAGGGCGAGGTCGCGCGAGGACTGCGGCTCGTCCGGTGCCAGTTCGCGCACGCGCTCCAGCAGCGGCACGGCCAGGGGGGTCTGGCCGGCCTGCAGCAGCCGGTAGGCCAGGATGCGCAGGATGTGGCGGTTCTCCAGCTCCATCTCGGCGAGGTTGGACAGCACGCGCACGGCCAGTGCCTGCTGGCCCTTGGCGAAGAAGATCTCGGCCGCGTCGATGAAGAAGGCGGTGCTGGACAGATAGCCGGGCCGCTCGTCGAGGTAGATGGCATAGCGCTCGGCGTCGCTGGCCTCGCGCAGGCGGCGTGCGTAGGCGGCATTGGGCTCCCAGGCTCTCAGCGCGATGCTGGCCGGGGCGGCCGTGGTGCCGGCGTCCTCTTCGCGGGCGCGGCGCAATCCCGTCACGGACACGGATTCGAGCGCGGGCGCAGCTGAGGGAGCCAACATCTGCGCGAGAGGCGGCGGTGCCGGCGCTGCGGCGGGTGCTGGCGGCGGCTCTCGCAGGGCGATGGGGGCCGCTGGCTGCGCGATCGATGGGCGGACCGGCGCAGGCGCTGCCGGCCGGGTCTCGGCCACGGCGATGGGCGGCGTCTCGACGGGCCCCCGCGGGAACTCCTGGGCCCACCAGGCCTGGCGCTGCTTGAAGCGCTGCACGAGGCTGTCGATATGCCTTTCGCGGTCGGCCTGGCGCGTGGCGCCGCGCTGGGCCAGGCTCTGCCGGTAGGCCGCGCGCAGGGTGGCCGTGGGGGGCGCGATCTCGTAGCGCACATAGTCGGCCAGCTCGTCGAGCACGATCAGCGAGGTCTCGGCGCTGAGCAGGCGGAACTGCTCGCCCAGACGCCGGATCTGGGCGCGGTTGCGTTGCTGCTCGGCCGACAGCTCGGCGATGCGCAGCTCGGCCCAGCGCCGCGCTGCCAGCGGCAGCGTGGCCTCGTCGGACGGAGGGCTCTCGGTCGGCGCCTTCAGCTCGATGCGGCGCTGGCTGCGCCGCCCCTGGCCATCGATGAGGGTGACGAGGAGGCGGCCGGTGACCACTGTCAGGCGAGTCGCGATGGCGAGGCGGCCGTTCTCGGGGTGCAGGCATTCGATGACGACGTCCTCGATGCCCTCGACGCCGTCGCCTTTCACGTCCAGTACCTGCAGGCCGGGCCTTGTCAGCGCGGTGAAGGCGGACGCGGTGCCCATCCGGGTCAGGTCCAGCAGGCGTGCACCGCCGGCCTCGGCGAGGCGGCGCAGTCGTGGCAGGTCGGCCCGGCTGGCGGCATTCACCGTGAACACGGGGCCGGCGGGTGGCAGGCCGCCGAGGTCGGGCCAGGTGGCCAGGCCGTCGCTGAACAGCAGGCTCATCGTGCCGCTGCCGGGGGGCGCGGCGGCCAGGCCGGCATACCAGGCGGCCGGGCTGCTGGCGCCGTCGTACGGCAACTGCTGCAGGGTGCGGCGCAGGGGCTGCCAGTCGCCACCGCGCACGTCGAAAACACGCACCGGCTCGGCGGCATCGCGTGCCACGGTCAGGTGCACGCGCACGTCGCGGGCGGCGGAGAAGAGGGCATCGAGCAGGGCGAACTCGCGCGCATGGTCGCGCTCAGCGCCGGAGCCGGAGGCATCCCAGACGAGGTTGAGTTCGCGAGGCAGGCGGGTGGCGCCACGCGTGCCCTCGGCGGCGGCGATCTCCGCGTAGGCATAGACCTGGCCAAGATGTTCCTGCACGATGACGCTGTCGCCGCCGCTGCCGGTCCAGCTCAGAGCCAGCGCCTCGCGCGGCTGCCAGTTGCGGCGCTGCAGCCGCAGCGACGTCTCGTCGCCACGGGAGAAAGTCTCGACGCCGGCCAATGCGCCGCTCACCTGCGGCTTGCCGCCACGCAGGTCGAAGCGACCCTCGAACTGGCCCATCGGCTGGCCGAAGTTCAAGGGCAGGCGGTACTGCATGCGCCCCTGCGGGTCGGGCTGCAGCGTCTCGGCCAGTTGCAGCATGACGCGCCGCTCGCCGTTGGGCGGCACCGGATAGATGCGCAGCTTGAAGTTGTTGCCGGCGGTGCGCTCGAGCAGGGCCGGGTCGACGCGACGGCGGGAGATGTCGTCGAACACCTGGCGGCCCTTGTCCTTGGGCACCGGCACGGCGCTGACCATCTCGCCGCGGATGTCCAGCGCAAAGCCGACGACGCTCTGGCCGGCATCGAGCGGGAATTCCAGCGTGGCTTCCAGCTGGCGTGGGTTGGGGTTGTGCACGACCAACTCGATGCGCGTCTGCGCCTGGCTGCCGGCCAGCGTGGCCTGCACCTGCACGCGCTGCAGCGTCAGCGGCTCGCCGGCCTCGGGCGCGATGAAGCGTGGCATGGGCGGCGCTACCGGGGGCAGGGGCTTGGGCGGCGGTGGCGGAGGGCTGAGCGCGAAGGCTGCCGAGGCCGCCAGGGTCAGCAGGGCGAACAGCGAGCGAAGCGTCGAGACAGAAGGCATAAAGGTGTCCGGGACGGGCGGGCCAGGCGGGCACCGACAACACCTTGCCCAAACCGGCATCGTCGGCGAGTGCACCGTGTTCGTCAGCGTGAAGCTGGCGAACACAGGGCCTCTGCTTCTACGGCGGCAGCGGGCAAACAGGGTGAACGCCGCTCCGAAACCCCCCGGAGGGCGACTGAGGGAATATTCCCTTCGGTCCTTTACTGCTACCGCGACCGCTGCTGCCTAAGCTGCGCCGTCTTCATGGGAGCTTGTCGATGCGCCGTGGGTTCAAGGTGTTGCTGTGGGTCGTGCTCGGTCCGATGGCGCTACTGCTGCTGCTTGGCCTGGCCTGGCTGGCCTGCAACGGCCGCTGGGCGGATGTCGACCCTCAGCCGGTACCCTCGGAGCTGCTGCCGCAGGCAGTGACGCTGGCGCCACAGGAAAACGCCTTCTTCGACGCCCAGGGGCTGCGCGCGCCGCAGGGTGAGGCGCCGAATGCCTGGGGGCAGCGCAGCTGGCGCGGTGAGGTCAGCGGCGAAGCCGGGCTGCTGGCGCTGCCATCGGGAGAGGACTGGAACTGCAACGCCGCCAAGGAGGATTGCGTGGCCCGCTGGCGTACCGCCGCGGCGGGGCTGAAGGCGCAGATGGCCAATGCCAGCATGTTCGGCGAACGTTGCAAGGCGCTGGCAGCCCGGCCCAGCTTCCAGGAGCCGGCACCGGTGCGTCGGCCCCGCCCACCCGGCAGCGCGTCCTTCGAAGCCCTGGCGCTGCCGCAGTTCGGAGGCGTGACCCATTGCATGCGCTGGTTGCAGATCGAAGCCGTGCTCGCGCCGGATGCACAGCGCGCGGAGCTGTCCTGGACAAGGGCGGATGCGCTGCTGCGCCTCTTCGCCTCCGGCTCCCAGACCTTGCTCGGCCAGGCTGTCGGTTGGGCCACGGCCATGCGGCAGCAGCAGTTGTTGGTGCAGTGGGCGGCGCGCCAGCCGGCAGGCGCGGTGCTGCCGGCTGCCTGGCGAGCCCCGCTGCCGGCACGCCTGCTGCAGCCGCGCCTGTGGATGGCAGCGGAGTCGCATTTCCAGCGCGAGACGGTTGCCGACCTGAGCGCGCATGGCGACCAGATGTTCGACATGGAACCCAATCCGCCGCAGGCCTGGGCCAGCCGGCACAGCCTGGGCTATCTGCCGCAGCTGACGATACAGGCCATGAGCGCCTACTGGTTGGCCGACATGCGGTCCTTCGGCCATCTGCAGGGCCCGGCGCTGGCGCGGCAGGTGCGCGGCAAGCCGGAGCCCGACGCCTCCTGGTGGCGCTTCCTGCGCTGGCGCAACACGGTCGGCCATGTGTTGGTGGAGGTCGGCCGACCTGCCTTCGAAAGCTATGCCTTGCGCCAGGCCGACCTGGTGCTCTCGCAGGCTGCGCTCGACCTCAGCCAGCAGCTGAACGCGCTGCCCGCCGCGGAGCGCCCGGGCTGGTGGCAGCGCCAGACGCTGGACACCGGCGTTCGCGAGCGCCTGAGCCTTGAAGGCGACGCGCTGACCGTCCGCACCTGGCGCGGCGAAGTCGAGGCGGCGCATGCGGCGCCCTTGCGCTTCCCGCTGCGCCCCGGCTGACGCAGCCTCGACAATGGCTCATCCAATCCAACAGGTTGAGCACCATGCTTCTTACCGAAGACCACCTCGCCGTGCAAGACGCCATCCGCGCCTTCGTGCAGGCCGAGATCGCCCCCCATGCCGCGGCCTGGGACAAGAACCACCATTTCCCCGCCGAGCAGTTGAAGGGCCTGGCGGCCCTGGGCTGCTATGGCGTTGCCGTGCCGACCGAATGGGACGGCGCGGGCCTGGACTATCTGGCGCTGGCCGTCATCCTCGAAGAGATCGGCGCGGGTGACGGCGGCACCAGTACCGTGGTCAGCGTCAACAACTGCCCGGTCTGCTCCATCCTGATGGGCTTTGCCAACGACGAGCAGAAGGAGCGCTTCCTCAAACCCCTGGCGCGCGGCGACATGCTGGGCGCCTTCTGCCTGACCGAGCCTCATGTCGGCTCGGAAGCCGGCGGCCTGCGCACGACGGCCGTCCGCGATGGCGATGACTATGTGCTCAACGGCGTCAAGCAGTTCATCACCAGCGGCAAGCACGGCGATGTCGCCATCGTCATGGCGGTGACCGACAAGGCCGCCGGCAAGAAGGGCATCAGCGCTTTCGTCGTCCCGACCAACACACCCGGCTACCAGGTCGCGCGCATCGAGGAGAAGATGGGCCAGCACAGCAGCGACACGGCCCAGATCCTGTTCGAGAACTGCCGCGTGCCGGCTGCCAACCGCCTGGGCGATGAAGGCCAAGGCCTGAAGATCGCCCTGTCGGGCCTGGAGGGCGGGCGCATCGGCATCGCCTCGCAATCGGTCGGCATGGCGCGCGCGGCGTTTGAAGCGGCGCTGCGCTACAGCAAGGACCGGGTCACCTTCGGCCAGCCCATCTTCAACCACCAGGCGGTGCAGTTCAAGCTGGCCGACATGGCCACGCAGATCGAGGCGGCGCGCCAGTTGATCTGGCATGCCGCCAGCCTGAAGGATGCCGGCCGACCCTGCCTCAAGGAGGCGGCCATGGCCAAGCTGTTCGCCAGCGAGATGGCCGAGAAGGTTTGTTCAGACGCCATCCAGATCCACGGCGGCTATGGCTACCTCAGTGACTTCCCGGTCGAGCGCATCTACCGCGATGTGCGAGTGACGCAGATCTATGAAGGCACGAGCGAGGTGCAGAAGATCCTGATCGGGCGGGCGCTGGCGGCGGGCTGAGAGGGCGAGAGGCAAGCCAACGCGCGGAACGCCCTCTCGGGCATGCCGGATTCCCGCTCACCGCTCTGAGCGGCGCTCATCACGCCGTCAGAGCGGCTGCTGCTCGTTCGACCCGCCCGTTCCTTCACGCTTGCCGCGGTGCTCGGCGAGGGCCAACCGCATGGGGGATGCGGTTGGCTGGCTCGAATTCGTGAGCACCGCCGGCCGCCGGTCGACGCCATGCGGCGCGCCGCGACAAGCCGCAGGGCCAGCCGCCACCCCACCACTGCCGGCTCTTTCGTGAAATCAGGCGCATGCCACGTTGTTGACTAACGTGACACACAGCTCTAACCTGACAGCAACAAATCAGGAGCAGCCGCCGTGAATGAGACTTTGACGAGTAGTGAGGCTGCGCGCATATGCGGCGTGAGCTTTCGGACGGTGATCCGATGGATCGAGCGCAACGAGCTGCAGGCCTATCGGTTGCCAGGTCGTGGCGACTATCGCGTCCTCGCGACCGAACTGCGCCGGTTCATGAGCGTGCATGGCATTCCTGATCCCGATGACATGCCCGGGCAAGCCAAACGCATCCTGGTGGTCGACGACGAAGCCGCGATGGCCAGCGCGATCAAGCGGGCGCTCAAGCGCGAAGGCTTCGAGGTGGCCACCGCGAGCGACGGCTTCCTGGCGGGGTCGATGCTGCACGTCTTCAAGCCGCACCTGATGACCCTGGACCTCCAGATGCCCGGCATCGACGGCTTCGGCGTCCTGCGCTTCCTGCGCGAGCAGCCGCCGCCGTTTCCGCTGAAGGTGCTCGTCGTTTCCGGCGAGAGCGAGCAACGTCTGCAGCAGGCGCTCGAGCTGGGCGCGCATGGCGCGCTGGCCAAACCCTTCGAGAACGAGGAACTGCGGCAGGCCGTCGGGCGGATCCTGGGCGAAGCGCCCCGGGGCGCGCGCACCGGTGATGACAAGGCGCCCTGAGGAGACCTTCGCTCGCATGGGGCGCAGCCATGAACAACCACAGGCCAGGCGACACGACCAGCCTGCTGGCGCAGCTGCGGGAGATGCAGGAGAGCCTGTCCCGCGTGGTGGCCGGCGTGCGCGAGAACTCCGCACCGCATCGGCACAGATCGCCCAGGGCAACAACGACCTGAGCCAGCGCACCGAGGAGCAGGCTTCAGCGCTCGAGGAGACCGCAGCTTCGATGGAGCAGCTCAGCGCCACCGTCAAGCAGAACGCCGACAACGCCAGCGAGGCCAACGCACTCGCGCAGGGCGCCAGCGTCATCGCCATCAAGGGCGGCGAAGTGGTCGGCCAGGTCGTCGACACGATGAAGGAGATCAACGCCGGCTCCAAGAAGATTGCCGACATCATCGGCGTCATCGACGGCATCGCTTTTCAGACCAACATCCTCGCCTTGAACGCGGCGGTGGAAGCGGCGCGCGCCGGCGAGCAGGGCCGCGGCTTCGCGGTCGTCGCCAGCGAGGTGCGCAGCCTGGCCGGTCGATCGGCGAACGCCGCCAAGGAGATCAAGAGCCTGATCGGTGCGAGCGTGCAGCGTGTCGAGCAGGGCACGGCGCTGGTCGATCAGGCCGGTGCCACGATGACGGAAGTGGTCAACTCGATCAAGCGTGTGACCGACATCATGGTCGAGATCAGCGCGGCCAGCACGGAGCAAAGTGCCGGCGTGTGCCAGGTGGGTGAAGCCGTCGGTCAGATGGACCAGGTCACGCAGCAGAACGCCGCGCTGGTGGAGGAAAGCGCGGCGGCGGCGGAGAGCCTGCGGGTGCAGGCGCTGCGGCTGGTGCAGACGGTCGAAGTGTTCAAGCTGGCTCAGGGCAGCCCGGCGCACGAGCCCGCGGCGCCTGTGGCGCCACGCGCCGCCGCGGCGCGCGTCGGCAGCGGTGTCAAGCGCCGCAGCCCGCAGCGCGCAAAGGCTGCGAGCCGGCCCGCATGGGGGCCCGCCAAGCTGGCCTAGGCGCCGGCGGCGAGCGACGCGAATGCTCGCGCCAGCACCGCGCTCGACGCCGCCAACGCCGCCCGCTCGACCGCATCCATCGCCGGCTCCACCACCTGCACCGCGCCGCCCGCGCCCACCAGCGCCGGCAGGGACAACGCCACGCCGCGGATGCCACAGGCGCCCTCCTGCACGCGGCTGACGGGCAGCAGCCGGCGCTCATCATTGACGAGGGCGCCGATCAGCTCGCTCGTGACGAGCCCGATGGCGTGGTTGGTGGCGCCCTTGCGCTGGATGACGTCGTAGGCCGCGCGGCGCACGTGGCCCGCCAGCGTGGCTTCTTCGTCCGCCGGCCAGCCGGCCCAGTCGCGCAGCGCCACGCCACCGACGCGCGCGCCGGACCACAGCACGACCGACGAGTCGCCATGCTCGCCCACGACCTGCGCATGCACCGACGTCGGCGACACCTTCAGGTGCATGGCGAGCCGCTCGCGCAGCCGCGCCGTGTCCAGCAGCGTGCCGGTGCCGATGACACGCTCCGCGGCCAAGCCGGCGGCCGCGGCGACCACGCGGGTCAGCACGTCGACCGGGTTGGTCACGACGATGACGATGCCGCCGAAGCCGGCCAGCGCCCGGCCCATGCCGGCGGCGATGCGGGCGTTGTCGCGCAGCAGGTCCAGACGGCTCTCGTCCGGCCGGCCGTTGCGCCCAGCGGCCAGCACGACGATGTCGGCCTCGCGCATCTGCGCCAGGGGCACGGCACTCACGGCGCAGCGCGGGTAGAAGGCCGCACCGTCGGCCAGGTCCATGGCCTCGCCCTCGGCCACGGCGGCGCGCTGGTCGCACAGCCACAGTTCGCGCGCATGCCCGGCGAGCAGCGTTGAAAACGCGACGCTGGTGCCGACCCAGCCCGTGCCGATGATGCCGATGCGTGCCTTCATGCCAGGCAGTATCGACCGCCCGACCCGGGTTTCACAGTTGGCGCGCCGTGCCGTTCAGCCGCGCCCGATGCTTGCCGTTCGTCGCATGGCAGGCGCGCGCCGCCCGGCCGCTGTCTAGCATCGCGCCCATTCGGAACCCAAGGAGGCGGCAATGAAGGAAGACGTGCTGGTGGCCCGCGGCCTGCGCAAGGCCTATGGCGACCGCGTGGCCGTGCATGAAGTGAGCCTTGAGCTGCGGGCTGGTGAGGTGCTGGGCCTGCTCGGCCCTAACGGCGCTGGCAAGTCGACGACGGTCGGCATGATCTGCGGCCTGACGGTGCCCGGTGCCGGCACGGTGACGCTGTCCGGCGGCGTCAGTCTCGCCAGCGACGAGGCCGGCTACAAGCGCCGCATCGGCCTGGTGCCCCAGGACATCGCGCTGTACGAGGAACTGCCGGCGCGCATGAACGTGGAGCTCTTCGGCAACCTCTATGGCATGGCGCCTGAACTGCTGAAGCGCCGCGCCGACGAGGTGCTGGCCATGGTGGGCCTGTCGGACCGCGCCAAGGACAAGCCCTCGACCTTCTCCGGCGGCATGAAGCGGCGGCTCAACATCGCCTGCGCGCTGATCCACGACCCCGAGATCATCCTGCTCGACGAACCCACGGCCGGCGTCGACCCACAAAGCCGCAACGCCATCTTCGACAACCTGGAGATGCTCAAGCGCGCCGGCAAGGCGCTGATCTACACGACCCACTACATGGAGGAGGCCGAGCGCCTGGCCGACCGCCTCGTCATCATCGACCATGGCCGCGTCGTCGCCAGCGGCACCCAGGCCCAGCTTTTCGCGTTGCTGCCGGCCGCGCAGACGCTGCACGTCGAGATCGACGGCGAGCCCAACGATGCGGCGCTGCAAGGCCTGGCCGGCTTTCCCGATGTCAGGCGGGTGGGCCAGCGGCTGGACGTCAGCGTCGCCGACATCGGCCGCGACGCCGGCGCCGTACTGGCCGCGCTGGCGCAGCGAGGTGTCAGGGTGCGCGGTCTCGCCTCGGCCCGCGCGACGCTTGAAGACGTCTTCCTCCAACTCACCGGCCGCGCCCTGCGCGACTGAAGAGGACACCCATGCAAGCCATCCTCGCCCTCGTCCGTGCAGAACTGAAGCTGCACTTCTCCAACCGCCGCGCGCTGCTCATGAGCATCGTCGCGCCCATCCTCATCGCCGCCTTCTTCGGCAGCCTGTTCGGCTCCAGCAGCAAGATGGCCGGCATCGCCGTCGGTGTCGTCGACCTGGACCACAGCCCGCTGTCGCAGCGCGTCGTGGCGGCACTGCAGGCCGAGTCCGCGTTGAAGACCACGGTCACCGATGAGGCCGACGTCGTGGCGCAGGTGCGCGCCGGCAAGCTGCGCGCCGCGGCCATCCTGCCGCAGGGCCTGGGCCAGCAGGCGGCGGGCGCCATGTTCGGCACCAGCCCGAAGCCCGTGATCGTGCTGCACTACGACCCCTCGCAGGCCAGCGCCCTGGCCGTCGTGCGCGGGCTGCTGGCGCAGACGCTGATGCAGGAGGTCAGCCGCAGCACCTTCAGCGCCGGCAGCCCCGTGCTGGCGGACATGAAGCAACAGGTCGAGACCTCGCAAGGCCTGGACACCGAACGCCGGGCCGAGCTTGTGCGCATGTTCGACAGCATCGGCGCCGTGCAAAAGCGCGAGGCCGCTCAGCCTCCGGGCGGTGCTTCCGCGGCGGCGGCGGGCGGCCTGTCCATGCCCTACACGACGCGCGAGGTCGAGGCCCTGCAATCCAGCGCCAATGCCGCCCCCGTGGCCTACAACAGCTATGCCCACTCCTTCGCCGGCATGGGCGTGCAGTTCATCCTGATGAGCGGCGTAGAGATGGGCATGGGCCTGCTGCTGATGCGCCGCCTGGGCCTGTGGAAGCGGCTGCGCGCGGCACCGCTGTCGCGCGCCCAGCTGCTGGGCAGTCGCATCGCCGCCAGCGCGCTGATCTCGCTGATCGTCTTCACCATCATCTACGTCGTGGCCATCGCCGCCTTCGGCGTGCGCGTGCTCGGCAGCCCTGCCGGCTTCGCGCTGGTGCTGGCCTGCTTTGCGTTGCTGACGGCCAGCTTCGGCCTGCTCATCGCGGCACTGGGCCGCACGCCCGAGGCCACACGCGGCCTGGCCATCCTGGCCACGCTGCTGATGGTCATGCTGGGCGGCGCCTGGGTACCGGCCTTCATCTTCCCGGAGTGGTTGCAGACGGTCTCGCTGGCCGTGCCGACACGCTGGGCCGTGGATGCGCTGGATGCGATGACGTGGCGCGGTCAGCCCTTCGCCGCGGCGCTGCTGCCCAGCGCGGTGATGCTGGGCTTCAGCGCAGCCTTCGGGCTGCTGGCGATCTGGCGGTTTCGCTGGGAGGAGTGATTTTTCAGGCCCAATGACGCTGCCCACAGGAAGACCTTGCTTCGTCGCGTCAGTCCACCTGAATGACCTTGTCCGCCGCGCGCAGATATGCCAGCGCGGCCTCGGGGTCGCGCGAGCTGGCGGCGGCGGCTTCCAGCGAGTGTGTGCGGCGCAGTGCGCGGTTCAGCTCGGAGACCGCCTCGGCCGGGGCGCCGCCCAATGCATCGGCCAGGCGCAGCGCGTCGGCCAGGTCGCGCAGCCCGCCGGTGGCCGGCGGGGTGAAGTCGGGGCACAGGCGGGCCACGAGCGAGGGATCGGTGCGCAGTGATTCGGCCAGCGCAACGAGATCGCGATCGCGCAGCGGTGCCAGGTGGCGGGTGCCGTGCAGCAGCAGCGGCGACAGCGCCTTCAACGCGCCCGAAGGCATGTTGGCGTGCAGATCTCGCAGCGTGGCCGCGGCGGCTTCGAGCTGGAAGCGGATGGCGGCCCGGGCGAATGGCAGCATCTTCGGGTCGCCCTCGCCCTGCTCCTCCACCTTGAAGCGCCACACGCTGGCCGCCGCCAGGTAGAGGTGGGAGAGCACATCGCCCAGCCGCGCGGACAGCAGCTCCATGCGCTTGAGCCGCCCGCCGAGCAGCCCCATCGCGAGGTCGGCCGTCAGCGCGTATTTGGCCGACAAGCGGGCGATGAGCCGGGCTTCCTTTTCAAGCCCTGGCGGCACACGGCCCTTCAGGCCGGCGCCGAAGAGGCTGGCGCCGAGGTTGCGCGCGACGTGGCCTGCGTGGCCGAGCAGGGCTCGGCCCAGCGCGGCTTCGTCCTTGGCCTGCACGGCAGCCATTTCGTCCATCACGTGTGGGTGGCAGCGCACGGCGCCCTGGCCGAAGATGATGAGGGCCCGCGACAGCAGGTTGGCGCCTTCTACCGTGATGGCGATGGGCGCATGCCGATAGGCCACGCCCAGCAGGTTGCTCGGGCCGCTGATGATGCCCTTGCCGCCCAGCACGTCCATGCCCGTGCTGACGGCGCGGCGGCCGGCCTCGGTGAGCTGCACCTTGAGGATGGCGCTGGCCACGCTGGGCCGCTCGCCGGCGTCGAGTGCCGCTGCCGTGTAGCGGCGCGCGGCGTCGGACGCGTACAGATCCGCCGCCGTGCGGGCTATGAGACCCGCAATGGCCTCGAAGCGCGCGATGGGCAGGCCGAACTGCTCGCGGATGCGGCCATAGCCCGTCATCACGTAGAGCGCTGTCTGCTGCATGGCCGCGCCCAACGCCGGCAACGAGATGGCGCGCCCCGCAGCGAGGCATTCCATCAGCATGCGCCAGCCCTGGCCCACCTGAGCCTCGCCGCCGATGACCCAGTCCATGGGCACGAAGACATCGTCGCCGTGGATGGGCCCGTTCATGAAGGCGGAGTTCATCGGCCGGTGGCGGCGCCCGATCTCCAGCCCCGGCGTGGGCACGGGGATCAGTGCGCAAGTGATGCCGAGATGTTGCTCCGCCGGCGGGCGCGACGGGTCCACGGCTTGGAAGGCCAGCCCCACCACGGTGGCCACCGGTGCGAGCGTGATGTAGCGCTTGTCAAAGCGCACGCTGAAGCCGCGCACGGTGTGGCCGTCGATCTCGCGCTCGGTCAGCATGCCGGTGTCTGGGATGGCCGCAGCGTCGGAACCGGCGTAGGGCGAGGTGAGGCCGAAGCAGGGCAGGTCGCGGCCGTCCGCCAGGCGGGGCAGGTAGTGGGCCTTCTGCGCGTCCGTGCCGTAGCGCAGCAGCAGTTCGGCCGGGCCCAGCGAGTTGGGCACCATGACCGTCACGGCGGTGGCCACGTTGACGGTGGCGATACGAGTCACCACGGCGGCGTGGGCGAAATGGCCGAAGCCCAGGCCACCCTGCTCGCGCGGGATGATCATGCCGAAGAAGCGCCGCTCGCGCAGAAAGCGCCACACCTCGGGCGGCAGGTCGTGCGCCTCGTCGATCGCAAAGTCGTCGAGCATGGCAATCAGCTCGCGCACGTCGCCGTCCAGGAAGGCCTGCTCGTCGGCCGTCAGGCGGTTGGGCGCCATGGCGAGCAGGCGGTCGAAGTCCGGCGCGCCGGCGAACAATGCGCCTTCGAAACCCACCGTGCCGGCCTCCAGCGCCGCGCGCTCGGTGTCGCCCATCTGGGGCAAGGCCTTGGCGAACGGTTCAAACGCCCAGCGACCCAGCAACGGGCCGAGCAAGCTTGCGATCACGGCTGTGGTCTCCTTGGGGCCCATGCTGCGCCAGGCGAGGGTGGCGCAGCGTCAGCCGTGTCTGATTCTCAAGATCGGTACGAACAACAAACGAAACAAACCCCTGCCTCGCCTGACGTCTCCTGGTGACCCGCGTCGAGCACAGTCAAGGCCCGTCCAACCAGCATTCAGGAGCCCTGCCATGTCTGTGCAACCGTCCCGCCCCTTTTCCTCACGCCGTGCGCTGGCCGCGCTCGTCGTCGCCTGCGCCTTCGTGTCGGGCGTTGCTCATGCAACCGATGCCACGCGAGGCATCGAGCAGGCGCTCACCACGGCGCTGCAGGACAAGCGCGGCATCACGCTCTACGTGGCCGGGCAGACGATCTCGGGCGCGGTGACGCGCATCGAACCGGGGCTGTGGGTTGAACTGCGCAATCAGCAGTTTGGCCGCATGATCGTGCGCCTGGACCGCATCGACGGCATCGCCGCGCCCTGAGCCCGAGCTTCGCGGCGGGCCCTTCTCACCGGGCGCTATCCGCAGCCGCCTTCACTGCGACTTCTTGAGTTCGATCTGCAGCGAGGTCGGCTCGCCGGCCTTGAGTTCCACGACGCCGCGACCGGACGCCCAGCCCAGCGCAATCACGTGGACTTCGGCCGCGCCCGGGGCGTTGAGAGTCAGCGAGGCTTCGCCGCGGTCATTGGTCACGAGGGAGATGCCGTCGCCGCCGCCGACCTTGACCTTCACGTCGGCGTGGCTGACGGGCTTGCCGTTGCCACTGACCTTGACGACCAGCCGGGTGGTCGATTTGTCCCGATCTCGATCCTTGTCTTTTGGCGGTTTGCCTTTTGGGGCCTCGTCGTCATTGCCGGTGGGCGCCGATGCTGCGGCGTATGCCAGGGCGTGCTGCGGACGCAGCGCCGCGGCCAGGACCAGGACGACGCCGCAAAGCAAGGAGCGGCGGCAGGGCAGTGGAATTGTGTTCATGGGCGTGCTGCCTCCTTCTCGCCTCGGTTGGCGCTGAACCTCAACATGTCGGTCAGCACGTCGTCATAGTCCTGGCGTTCCTTGAAGCTGGCGCTCGCAGCAGGAAAGACGACCAGGTGGAACTTGACGGCGCTGTTGGCTTCGCGGCTGTCCGCAGGGCCGTCGGGCACCAGGAACTCGGTGATGACGATGGAGCAGCGAAGCCCCTGCGGCAACTGCGTGTTGTCCAGCATGGGGAAGTCGTATTGGCTGACCCAGAAATGCCGGTCCACGTCTTGTTCCGAGTCCCCCGGGAAGTCGACGCGCAGCCTGACCTCCACCTCGCGGCGCTCCAGGTTCACATCCACGATCTCGACCTGGAAGTGAATGGATTCGCCTTTGCCGCCCGGTGCCGCTCGTGATCGCGGCATGAGGCGCTGCAGCGTGATCTTCTCGTCGATGAAGGGCTTGCCAAAGTTTTCTGCCCAACCGCCCAGCGGCTGCGGATAGCCCTTGGCGAAGCCCCGGTGCGACAGGCTGTCTACCTGCTTGGAGATCAGGTTGGCCGCGCTGAGGTCCAGTCGCTTCTTGAACTCGGCATTGCGCGGCGTGGACGAGGCGTCCTTGCCTGTCAGCTTGCGGGCCACGTCCTTGAACAGAGGCGCCAGGTCCAGCGACTGGTTGAAGTTGCTCGCGAGCAGTTCGAGTTGCAGCACCTGCGTTTCGAGGTCGCCCTTCTTGGGCTCCTTCAGAAAGTTGCTGATGACGACGTTGAACATGTCCTTGCGGATCTGCGCATCCGACTGCTCGCGCTGCGTCAGCAACTGCGCGTACAGCTTCTCGTTGCCTTCGCGCGTCTCGCGTTCCTTCTGCAGCCCGGTCAGGTAGTAGCCGCCCACCACCGTCACGATCAGCGTCACTGCCGGCATGCCGATCGCCTTGATCCACTCCAGGCGAGTGGCGCCGGTGTCCTTCTCGCCGGGCTTGCCCTTGTCTTGCGCCTTGTTGTTGACCTTGTCCGCCTCCTTGACCGTCACCGCAGCTTCTCCAGCCGCTGCCCGACGACGAAATCAAAGCGCACGGGGTTCTCGAACAGATAGACCTCGAATGGCGGGCCGATGCTGGTGCCGCGCTGCACGCGCATCTCGCACTTGCCATTCACGGGCAGGCGCAGCGCGAAGCTGCCGTTGGCATCGCTCGTCGCCTCCGTGGTGCGTGCGCCCTGCCCGAAGCGGGGGCAGGCCAGCTGAACCTGTACGGCGCCCAGCGGCCCATGGTCCGAGCGGACGGTGCCGTACAGCGCCCCTGCCATGGCGCCGAGCGGCAGCATGGCCAGGGACAGTGCGGCGAGGCGGCTGAATCGCATCGTGATCTCCTGGCGAGGCTGGCACTGTGCGCCTTCACGGCAGGCCCATCAAGCCTGCGGGAACGGCATGTCAGCTGTTTTGAGGATGTGAGGATGTCTGCGGGTCCTGGCAGGGCCTGCGCTTCGTCCCGAGGCGGCGTTGGCTCACGGTTCCTCTGATCGTGTTGGTGCTGCTGCTGATGGGGCGCCTGTAGGCCGGGTCGCTTGGCCTGGGCGGTGCGCTCACAAGCTGTATCAACCTTGAACGTCAACCGCACGGGTTGCCTGGCGTTCAAGGAGGGCCGATGGGATGACCTCGGCCCTTGATGAAAGCACCGACCATGACCACGCTGACCCTCGTCTTCAATGGCCCTTCGAATCAGGCCCGCAGGGCACTCGGGGGACTGCTGCAGCGCTACCGCTCTGCCTATTTTGTTGAGCGCAGCAGCAATGAATATGCGGTGACGGCTGACGACGTCACCGCCGCGGAACTCGCGACGCAACCGCTGTGGTCGGCGCAGTTGGCCCAGGCGCCGGTACGCGGATGAAAAGCGCGCAGGACTCTGGCGCTGATCGCGGCTGAAAAGGCAAGCCGGGAGTTCTGGACAGGGCCTGCAGGTGCAACAACCACGCTCCCCGGGCCGCCTGGATGGTGAGCAAATGGTTGCGCTATCATTTTGGCATGAGCCCATCTCCACGAGCGAGCCTCCGATTCGGCCTGCTGACTGCCATCCTGCTGCTGGCCGGGTGCGCCGGCGCGCCGCGAGACGATGCCGGCGGCACCTGGCTGGCGGCCTGGGCCAGCGCGCAGCTGGAGCAGGCGCCGCCAGCTGACGCCCCGCTCGCGTGGCGCCAGCCCCTGCGCGACGTCAGCTTGCGCCAGATCGTGCGCGTGGACGCCGCAGGGCGGGCCCTGCGGGTGCGCATCAGCAACCTCTTCGGCGCCGAGCCGCTGACCCTGGGCGCGGCCAGCGTGGCCTTGGTGGACGGCGTGGTGGTCAACGCGGCCAGCCTACGTTCGCTGAGCTTTGGGAGTCGGCGTGAAGTCGTCGTGCCGGCGCATGCCGAGATCTGGAGCGACGTGATCGAATTCGCCGTCCCACGCCAGGCCGATGTCGCCGTGCAGATGCATGTGCAGGCCGGGCCGGCGCAGGCCAGTATGCATCCAGGTTCGCGCATCCGCAGTTGGGCGGTGCCAGGCGATCGCGTCGGCACGGCGGACTGGCCCGAGGCCGTGGCCCAGGAAGGCTGGAGACATCTGGCAGCCTTGGACGTGCGGGCTGCCAGAGTGCTGCCCGTCCTCGTCGCGACGGGTGACTCCATCACCGACGGCTATGGCGTGCCGTCGGGCAGCTACCAACGCTGGACCGATGTGCTGTCGCGTCGCCTGATGGCCGAGAAGCGGGAGGTCTCGGTCATCAACACGGGGATCGGCGGTGGGCGCCTGCTGCGCGACGGGCTCGGCCCCAACCTCGTGTCGCGTTTTGACCGCGACGTGCTGGAAAGAACTGGTGCCACGCATGCCGTCGTGCTGATCGGCGTCAACGATCTCGGCGTCAGCCACCGCGGCCGGCCGACGACGCCCGAGTCTCGCGCCACGCTGCTGGCCGAGATGAAGGCTGGTTTCACTGACCTCGCCCAGCGTGCCCGCTCACGCGGCGTCTGCTTGATCGCCTCGACCGTCATGCCCTATTCGGGCAGCGGCTATTACTCACCGCAAGCCGAGAACGAGGCCGATCGCCAGGCGCTGAACGCCTGGCTGCGTGAGCCGGGACGCTTCGATGCACTGGTGGACTTCGATGCGTTGATGCGCGACCCGGCGCGTCCGGCATTCCTGCGTGCCGAGGTCGACAACGACGGCCTGCATCCTTCGCTGGCCGGCTATCGCGTGATGGCCGAAGCCTTTCCTGTCGAAGTGCTCGACAGGCGATGCCCGAAGGTCAGCGCCCCTTGAGCTGACGCCAGGCCGCGAAGTCCGCGGCCACGTCGGCATCGGTCGGTGGGTAAAGGCCCAGCACGCTGCGGCCGCCCATCACCTTGTCCTGCACATAGTCCTCAAAGACGGTCATCTCGACGGCTTCGTTCGCGATCTCGTCGGCCAGGTGGGCCGGGATGACGATGACGCCCTCGGCATCGCCGACGATCACATCACCCGGGAACACCGGTGCATCGCCGCAGCCAATCGGCTCGTTGATGGCGATGGCCTGGTGCAGCGTCAGGTTGGTCGGTGCGCTCGGGCGCGAGTGGTAGGCCGGCATGCTGTAGCGGGCGATGTCGGGGCTGTCGCGAAAGCCGCCATCGGTGACGACGCCGGCCACGCCGCGCACCATCAGCCGGGCCACCAGGATGCCGCCCGCCGAAGCGGCACGCGCATCCTTGCGGCTGTCGATGACCAGCACCGCGCCTTCCGGGCATTCCTCGACGGCCTTGCGCTGCGGATGGGCGCGGTCCTTGAACACGCTGATGTCGTTCAGGTCCTCGCGCGCCGGCATGTAGCGCAGCGTGTAAGCCGGGCCGACCATGTTCGGCAGGCCGGGGTTCAGCGGGCGCACGTCCTGGATGAACTGACCGCGCAGGCCGCGCTTGAACAGGGCCGTGCACAGCGTGGCGGTGCTGACGCCCATCAGCTTCTTGCGGGTGTCGGGGTTCATGTGGGGCTCAATTGGAAGGGCCAAGGAACACAGCCACAGAGGCACAGAGACACAGAGGCATCCGGCTCTCTCTGTGCCTCCGTGTCTCTGTGGCTGTGTTCTTCAGCATGTGGGGCAAGCAGTTCTTAGTAGATCACCGGCTCCGGCACCGGTGCGCCGAACTGGGTTTCGAGGAAGTCGAAGTCGCAGCCCTCATGGGCCTGCAGGATGTGGCGGGCGAACATCCAGCCGTAGCCGCGCTCGTAGCGCGCGGGCGGCGGTGTCCAGGCGGCGCGGCGCGCGGCAAGTTCCTCGTCGCTGACTTCGAGGTGGATGCGGCGGGCCGGCACGTCGACTGTGATGCAGTCGCCCGTCTTCACCAGCGCCAGCGGGCCGCCGATGAAGGCCTCGGGGCTGCAATGCAGCAGGCAGCCGCCGTAGCTGGTGCCGCTCATGCGTGCGTCGGACAGGCGCAGCATGTCCGTCACGCCGGCTTTCAGCAGCTTGGTCGGGATAGGCAGCATGCCCCACTCCGGCATGCCGGCACCCTTCGGGCCGGCGTTGCGCAGCACGAGGATGTCGTCGCCGGTCACGTCCAGGTCCGGGTCATCGACGGCGGCCTTCAGGCTCGGGTAGTCGTCGAACACGAGCGCCCGGCCGGTGTGCTGCAGCAGATGCGGCGCCACGGCGCTGGGCTTGATGACGACGCCGTCCGGCGCGAGGTTGCCGCGCAGCACGGCCAGCGCGCCTTCGGCGTAGATGGGGTTGTCCAGCGCGCGGATCACGTCCGCATTGAACACCTCGGCGCCGGCGACGTTCTCGCCCACCGTGCGGCCGTTGACGGTCAGCGCGCCGAGGTCGAGCTTGTCCCGCATGACGTTCATCAGCGCGGGCAGCCCGCCGGCGTAGAAGAAGTCCTCCATCAGGTAGGCATCCCCGCTGGGCCGGATGTTGGCGATGACGCCGACATGGCGGCTGGCCGCGTCGAAGTCGTCCAGCGTGACCGGCAGCCCGGCGCGGCGGCTGATGGCGACCAGATGAATGATGGCGTTGGTGCTGCAGCCCATGGCCATGGCCACTGCAATCGCGTTGGCGAAGCTGCCCTTGCTGAGCAACTTCGCTGGCGTCAGGTCCCCCCACACCATCTGCACGATACGCCGGCCGCATTCCGCCGACATGCGGATGTGGTTGGCGTCTGGCGCGGGGATGCTGCTGGCGCCCGGCAGCGTGAAGCCCAACGCCTCGGCAATGCCCATCATCGTGGCCGCCGTGCCCATCGTCATGCAGGTGCCGTGGCTGCGCGCGATGCCGGCCTCCATCTCGGCCCAGGCCTGGTCACTCAGGCGGCCGGCGCGGCGTTCGTCCCAGTACTTGAAGGCGTCCGACCCCGAGCCCAGCACCTGGCCGCGCCAGTTGCCGCGCAGCATCGGGCCGGCCGGCAGGTAGATGCAGGGCAGGCCCATGCTCAGCGCGCCCATCAAGAGGCCGGGCGTGGTCTTGTCGCAGCCGCCCATCAGCACGGCGCCGTCCACCGGGTGGCTGCGCAGCAGCTCCTCGGTCTCCATCGCGAGGAAGTTGCGATAGAGCATGGACGTCGGCTTGACCATGCTTTCGCTGAGCGAAATGGCCGGCAGTTCCAGTGGCCAGCCGCCCGCTTGCAGGACGCCGCGCTTGACGTCCTCCACCCGCTGCTTGAAGTGGCTGTGGCACTGGTTGGCATCGCTCCAGGTGTTGACGATGGCGATGACGGGTTTGCCGATGAAGTCCTCGGCGGCGTAGCCCATCTGCAGCACACGGCTGCGATGGCCGAAGCTGCGGAAATCGTCCTTGGCGAACCAGCGCGCGCTGCGCAGCTCTTCGGGTGTCTTGGTCATGGGCAGCGGCTTCATCGGGCGAGGGCGTCGAACTCCAGGCGCATCCAGCGCGCCAGCGTCTGGCCGGGGCGCAGGATGCAGCCCTGCTCGCGCCAGGCCGGGTGGTTGGGCGCGTCCGGGAAGAACTGCGGCTCCAGCGCGATGCCGGCATGGCGTGAAAAGGGCAGGCCGTCGCGGCCCTTGGCATGGTGCACGAAATTGCCGCTGCAGACCTGCAGGCCAGGGTAGTTGGTGAAGAGTCGCATGGCCAGGCGTCCGTCGGCCGAGACCAGCGCGGCGGCGGGCGCCTCGCCGCGTGCGGCGTTCTCGTCCAGCACGAAGCAGTGGTCGTAGCCGCTGCCGCGCGCCTGCTGCTCGCCCTGGCCCAGGCCATCGCCGATGAGGCGTGGCTGACGCAAATCGAAGGGCGTGCCGTTGACCGGGGCGACTTCGCCGGTCGGGACCATGTCGGGCCGCACCGGCAGCATCGCGCTCGCGGCCACCTGCAGCCGATGGCCGAGCACGGGCGCTGCCGAGCCGTCGAGATTGAAGTAGGGATGGCTGGTCAGATTGACCGGGCAGGGCGCGCTCACGCGGGCGCCGAAGTGCAGCGTGAGGACTGGGCGCTGCGGGTCCAGGCGGTACTCGACTTCGGCGCTCAGTGCACCGGGGTAGCCCTGGTCGCCATCGGGCGAATGCAGGGCCAGGCGCAGGTGGTGCGTACCGTGGTCGACGACCGTCCAGCTGCGGCGGTCGAAGCCATCCGGACCGCCGTGCAGCTGGTTCTCGCCCTCGTTGGCGACGAGCCGATGCGCGCGCCCGTCCAGCGTGATGGCGGCGCCGCCGATGCGGTTGGCATAGCGGCCGACGATGGCGCCAAAGAAGCCGGGCTCGCGCAGGTGATCGGCCGGCATCGCGTGCCCGAGCACGACCTCACGCCGGCTGCCATCCGGCATGGGCGCGAGGCAGGACAGCCAGCGCGCACCGAAATCGCTGACCTGGATCTGCAGGCCGCCAGCCGTGCCGAGCGTGAAGACCGCGGGATCGGCTGCTGAACCCTGGGTGCTCATCGAGGCAAGTAGTCGAAGCGGGTGAAGTCAGCCGTTCGGGCGCGGCCGCTGGTGTCGAAGGCCAGCATGCCGATGAAGGCGCCGGTGAAGGAGGCATGCTCGGCGCGGCCGCCTTCGTCGGAGATGACGCTGGCGTCCAGCACCGGCCCCACGGGCTGCCAGCCCTGGCCCCAGTCGGCGAGGAACTGCAGATGCGGGCCGTCGATGTCGGCAGCGAGTTGCACCGGGCCCTCGGCGGGCAAAGGCACGGGTTCGCCGAGGGGGAACTGCAACCGGTTGTCCGGCCAATCGCCGGGGCAGGACAGGATGCTCAGCACGCGGCCCAGCCCGTCCGCCCAGGTGATGAGGAGGGCGTGGAACTTGTGGCGGTTGTAGTAATGGGTCAGGCCCGCGGCCTGTTGGTAGGTGTCGGGAGAAAAAGCCGCCACCGTCGTCTCGGCGCGCAAGCCGGCATCCTCCTGGCGCCGCGCCACCAGGCTTTGCTCAAACCAGCTGCCCACCGACTCGCGCCCGGTCAGCCGCAGTGCGCCGCCGGTGAGCGTGAACAGCCGGTCAGGCTCGGGCGTGCGCAGCCACTGGAATTCCTGCGGCAGGCGTGGGCAGTTGACGAAGCTGCGTCGCACGGCTTCGCGCGGCAGCGGCTGCGCATCAGTGGGCGCAGCCACCTCGACGGCCGGCACCATGCCGCCGTCGGCGAGGTAGAGCCAGTCGTCCTCACCCCAGACGCAACGTTGGATGGCCGTCTCGCGGCCGCGCGGCGAGCGCCGCGTGCCCGGCAGCGGCCGGCCGCAGAGGTGGGCGAGGTAGACGCTGCCGTCGGCCAACTGCACGACCTGGCCGTGGCCGGCGCGCTGCAGCGGTGCGTCGGGTGCGTCCTTGCTGCTGACGACGTGCCGCTGGGGGTGGGTCTCGTAGGGGCCATGCAGCGCGCGCGAACGCGCCAGCGTCACCGCGTGGCCGTAGCCGGTGCCGCCCTCGGCCGTCATCAGGTAGTACCAGCCCTGGCGCTTGAAGAGGTGCGGCCCTTCGACCAGGCCCAGCGGCGTGCCGCGGTAGATGTTGGTGACCGACCCGACGAGCTGGCGGCGTTCGGCGTCCCATTCCTGCAGCAGGATGCCGGCGAATGCGGAGGCCTTGGGCTGGCCGCCGATGGAGCCGGTGCGGTGGTCCCAAAGCATGTTCAGGAACCACTTGCGGCCATCGTCATCGTGGAAGAGGGAGGGATCGAAGCCCGACGAGTTCACATAGACCGGGTCGCTCCAGGGGCCCTCGATGCTGGGCGCCGTGACGATGTAGTTGTGCGCATCCTTGAAGTTACCCTCGAAGCGCTTCACGTCGGTGTAGACCAGCCAGAACAGGCCGTCCGCGTAGGACAGGCAGGGCGCCCAGATGCCGCAGGAGTCCGGGTTGCCGCGCAAGTCGAGCTGGCTCTTGCGGCTCAGCGGGCGCGTCACCAGCGTCCAGTTGACGAGGTCGCGCGAGTGGTGAATCTGCACGCCGGGGTACCACTCGAAGGTGGAGGTTGCGATGTAGAAGTCATCGCCGACGCGGCAGAAGGAGGGGTCCGGATTGAAGCCGGGCAGCACGGGGTTGTGGATCATGAATCGTGGCCTGCTGGACGTGGGCAGTGCGGGCGGCTTCGAAAAGGTTACGCTACCATAAATAGGCTGAAGCGCGCCTTTATGGAATTCATCATGGCGGCGTGCATCAGGCAGAAGTGGGCTGAGATACCAGGGAAAATCCCGATCAGCCCCCGCGATCATCTTTGTGCTTTAAAACTGATTGCGTAAACATCAATGGCCAAAGAGCGTCCCGTGCCAGGACGCCGGGCGTGGAGACTAGCGGTGATTCGTCGTGTTTTGAAAATCCTCGCGGGGCTGCTGGTCGCGGCTGGTGTTTGCGTGCCCGCCCTGGCTTGCGACGCACCCGTGTCGGTCTGCGCGCATGACCCCGGCCGCGCGCTGGCACTGGTGAAGGCGGGCCAGGCGGCTGGCGTTGTTGTCGATGCTGCGGCCGATCCGGCGCTCCAGCATGCGAGCCGCAACTTCGCGGCGGACCTGGAGCGCGTGTCGGGCAAGCCGGCAGCGCTGCTGAACCGTATCGCCGACGCGCGCGGCGAAATCGTGGTCATCGGCGAGCTGGGGCGCAGCCCCATGCTGGACGATCTCGTCGCCCGCCGCAAGCTCAAGCTCGACGGGCTCAAGGGCCGCTGGGAGGCCTACCGCCAGGTGGTCGTCGAGCAGCCCTGGCCGGGCATCGCCCGTGCCCTCGTCATCGTCGGTTCGGACCGCCGCGGCGCGGTCTTCGGCACCTACGACCTGTCGGCCCGCATGGGCGTCAGTCCCTGGGCCTGGTGGGCGGACGTGCCGGTGGAAAAGAAGACCGATGTCTTCGTCACCGCGGGCGCCCGTGACGACCAGCCCCAGGTCAAGTACCGCGGCATCTTCATCAACGACGAGGCGCCGGCGCTGAGCACCTGGGCGCAGGCCAGGTTCGGCGGCGCCAACTCGGCCTTCTATGCCCATGTCTTCGAGCTGATCCTGCGCCTGCGCGGCAACTACCTGTGGCCGGCCATGTGGGCGCCGCGCGCCTTCAATGCCGACGACCCGAGGAACATGGTGCTGGCCGACGAGATGGGCGTCGTCATGGGCACCTCCCACCACGAGCCGATGTCGCGGGCTCATGACGAATGGGCGCGCTCCAAGGGCGGCGCCTGGGACTACGCGAAGAACCCCGAGCAGCTGCGCGAGTTCTGGCGCGGCGGCATCCAGCGCACGATGGGCCGGCCCGGCGGCAAGGCCTTCGACACCCTCGTCACCGTGGGCATGCGCGGCGACGGCGACGAGCCGATGAGCGAGGGCACGGCCACCGCATTGCTCGAAAGCGTCGTGCGCGACCAGCGCAAGATCATTGCCGACGTGACCGGCCAGCCGGCCGACCGGACGCCGCAGATGTGGGCCCTCTACAAGGAGGTGCAGGACTACTACGACAAGGGTATGCAGGTGCCCGACGACGTGCTGCTGCTGTTTGCCGACGACAACTGGGGCCAGATCCGCCGCCTGCCGGTGAAAGACCTCGACCGCAAGGGCGGCTACGGCGTGTACTACCACTTCGACTACGTGGGCGGGCCGCGCAACTACAAGTGGCTCAACACCAACCAGATCGAGAAGACCTGGCAGCAGATGAACCTGGCCCACGAACGCGGAGCGGACGCGCTGTGGATCGTCAATGTCGGCGACATCAAGCCGATGGAGTTCCCGATCAGCTTCTTCCTCGACATGGCCTGGTCGCCCACGCGCATGACGCCGGCGGCGTTGACGGCCTACCCGCGCGACTGGGCGGCGCGGACCTTCGGCGGCGCTCAAGCCGCGGAGATTGGAGAGCTGGTCACGCGCTACAGCCAGTATGCGGCACGGCGCAAGCCTGAGCTCGTCGATGCGGGCAGCTTCCGTCTCGGCAACGCCTCGCCCGATGCGCTGGATGGCGGCGACTTCGGCCGCCGCGTCGCCGAATGGGAGGTGCTGGAAGCGCGCGTGGCGAAGGTCAAGGCGGGGCTGAAGGCCGACCAGCTCGACGCCTACTTCCAGCTGATCGAGCACCCCGTGCTGGCGATGGCCAACCTCTACCGGCTGCACTACGCGGCGGCATGGAACCGCAAGCTGGCTGCGGCGGGTGACGCACGCGCCAATGTCTTTGCCGACCGCGCCGAGGCTGCTTTCCAGCGCGACCAGGCCATAGCCGACCAGTACCACGCCCTCGCGAACGGCAAATGGGCCGGCATGATGCTGCAGACCCATATCGGCTACACGAGCTGGCAGCAGCCGGACAAGAACATCATGCCGGCGGTGAAGCGCGTGGCGGGCAGCGCCGATCCGGCCGAAGTTCAACGCCAGCTGGAGCGCGCCACGGCAGAACCGTCGAACGCGATCACGCTGGAGGCGATTCGGTTCAGCCGCGCCATCAACGGCCAGGGCCTGACCTGGACGGTCATCCCCAACCTCGGCCACGGCCTGGGCGCTGTGACGGCCTTGCCGCAAGGCCACGCGCCGACAACGCTGGCCGATGGCGTGCGGCTGGAGTACGACGTCGACACGTCGCATGCCGGCGACACGCTGCTCAGCCTGCACATGGTGCCGACGCTGGACACGCGCAATGCGGGCGGCATCCGCCTGGCCGTGGCCGTCGACGAGTTGCCGGCGCAGGAGCTCAAGCTGAACCTGGTGCCGACTGCAGGCCCCGAGCTGAGCCGCGGCGAGAAGGACTGGGCGCAGGCCGTCAAGGACAACGGCTTTGTGCTCAGCGCACGCTTTGCCAGCCTGCAGCCCGGCCGCCATGTCATCAAGGTCTGGCGCCTCGATGACAACGCGGTGCTGCAAAAGCTGGTGCTGGCACCGCTGGCTTCGGTCACCCTCCCGCCGCGTGGCGCGGCACATACCGGCAACTACCGCAACCTGCTGCGCGAGATCCGCCCCAGCGTGACCGAGGCCGACATCGACGCCAGGCTGGCCGGCTACTGGCAGTCGCTGTTCGAGGGCGACGCCGAACACCGTGTCGTCTACCCCGCGCCCGCCACCCCCGACGGCCCGGCGGCCTATGTGCTGGACGTCAACAACGCCGATGTGCGCAGCGAGGGCATGTCCTACGGGATGATGATTGCCGTGCAGATGGGCCGCAAGGCCGAGTTCGACGCGCTGTGGAACTGGGCCGCAACCCACATGCGCTACCGCACGGGCCCGCGCGCCGGCTACTTTCGCTGGCAATGCCGGCCCAAGGGCTGCGACAAGGACACCGTGCCCGCGTCCGACGGCGAGGAGTACTTCGCCACGGCGCTGCTGATGGCGGCCGCCCGCTGGGGCAATGGCCAGGGCCTGTACGACTACAACGCCCAGGCCCAGGCCTTGCTCAGCACCATGCTGCACAAGGAGCAGATGAACGGCGGCATCGTCGACGGCGTGCGCTCGATGTTCTCGCCCGAGCGCGGCCAGGTCGTCTTCGTGCCTATCGGCAAGGCGGCCGACTTCAGCGACCCGTCCTACCACCTGCCCGCCTTCTACGAGATCTGGGCCCGCCGCGCCGCCAAACTCGAGGACCGCGAGCGCTGGGCCGAGATCGCCGGGATCAGCCGCGCCTACTTCTCCGTGGCGGCCCATCCGAAGACCGGCCTGACGCCCGACTACGCCGAATTCGACGGCCGCCCGCGCGTGCATGAAGGCCATGAGGACTTCCGCTACGACGCCTTCCGCACGGCGGTGAACTGGAGTGTCGACCAGGCCTGGTGGGACAAGAACCCGGACGCCGCGGGCTTGAGCCGCAAGCTGCTGGGCTTCTTCGCTTCACAAGGCAAGGACGGCAAGCCCTACCCTCATCTCTACGCGGTGGACGGCAAGCCCTTGAATGACGAGGCCGCCACGGGCCTGATGGCCAGCAATGCCGTCGCAGCCCTGCTCGTCGACAAGCCGCTGGGTGCGCGCTTTGTCAACGATCTCTGGGCGCTGGAGCCGCCCGCCGGCCAATGGCGTTACTACGACGGCCTGCTGCAGTTCATGGCGCTGCTGCATGTCACGGGGCGCTTCAAGGCTTGGTGAGCGCGTCGACCCCTTGCCTATGATGCCCACCGTGCGCGCTGTGGTGCGCCGGACCCAAGGGATGCCATGAAAAACAAGACGCAAAGCCGGGCGCTGTCAGCCGCCCTGCTGCTGGCTCTGGCCGTTAGCCAGGCTTTCGCCCAAACGCCCCCCGCTCCGCCGGCCTCCGGCGCCTCGGCGCCCGCTGGCGCAACGCGCCCGGCGGCGCCCGACGTGACCGAGCCCAAGCCCTTCGACAAGGTCATCACGGCCGAGGCCAAGACGCAGGAGGGCCTGTTCCGCGTCCACAACCTCAAGAACAAGCTCTATTTCGAGATCCCCAAGGCCTTGCTGGAGCAGCCGCTGCTGATGGTGGCCAACGCCACCGCCGTGCCCGCGGGCCAGGATCATGTGGGGCGCACACTCAACCAGGACGTGCTGCGCTTCGTGCTCAAGCAAAACCGCGTGATGCTGCAGCTCGTGTCGCACGATGCGGTGAGCGCGCCGGGCAGCCCGATCGCGGACGCCGTGCGCCTGTCCCAGCGGGATGCCATCCTGGCGGTGTTTCCGGTGGAGGCTTTCGGCAAGGACGGCGCGCCGGTGATTGAGGTCACGCGGCTGTTCAACTCCGAAGTGGGCGATTTCAGCGCCCGTGCCATGGTGCGCGGCGGCGTGGACAGCAGCCGCAGCTACGTGGAGCAGACCAAGGCCTTCCCCGGCAGCGTGCGGGTGGACGCGGTGCATACCTACACCGTCATGCCGACGCCCATGCCCACGATACCGGGCCTGCCCGTGCTGCCGCAGATGCAGGCGGCGCGCAGCGTGTCGCTCAACCTGGCCTACAGCATCGTGCAACTGCCCCAGCAGCCCATGATGCCGCGCCTGCTGGACGACCGCGTGGGCTTCTTCAGCGTCAGCCGCACCGACTTCGGCGCCGGCGCGCACGAGGTCCGGCGCGAGCGCCTGATCACCCGTTGGAGGCTGGAGAAGAAGGACCCCGGCGCCGCGGTGAGCGAGCCGGTCAAGCCCATCGTCTGGTACATCGACAGGGCCACGCCCACCTCGCTGGTGCCCTATGTGAAGAAGGGCGTCGAGGCCTGGAACGAGGCCTTCGAGGCCGCGGGCTTCAAGAACGCCGTGCAGGCGCGGCCATTCCCCACGCCCGAGGAAGACCCGGAGTTCGACCCCGAGGACGTGCGCTACAGCGTCATCCGCTGGGTGCCGTCGCCCACCGCCAATGCCTACGGCCCGCACCTGGCAGACCCGCGCAGCGGCGAGATCCTGAACGCCAACATCGTGATGTTCCACAACATCGTCCAGCTGCAGCGCGACTGGTACGTCACGCAGGTGGGCCCACTGGACCCGCGCGCCCGCAAGCTGCCGCTGCCGGATGACCTCATGGGCGACCTGGTGGCTTTCGTCGTCACGCACGAGGTGGGGCATTCGCTGGGCTTCCCGCACAACATGAAGGCCAGCTCCCTGTACCCGGTGGACAAGCTGCGCGACCCCCAGTGGCTCAAGACCATGGGCCATGTGCCCACGCTGATGGATTACAGCCGCTTCAACTACCTCGTCCAGCCGGAGGACAACGTCGATCCCGCGCTGCTGATTCCCAAGATCGGCCCCTACGACGTGTTCGCCACCCGCTGGGGCTACACCCCCATCCCCAGCGCCAAGACGCCCGAAGAGGAGCGCCAGCAGCTCAACCTGTGGGCGCGCGAGCAGGACGGCAAGCCCTGGCTGCGCTTCAGCGCGCCCAAGGCCGAGGGCGGCGACTTCGGCGAGAACGCCGAGGCCGTCGGCGATGCGGACGCCGTGGCCGCCACCACGCTGGGCATGCGCAACCTGGAGCGCGTGGTCAAGATGCTGCCGGGCCTCGTGCCGCAGGACGGCAAGGACGACAAGACCCTGGAGGATCTCTACCGCGCCACCTGGACGCAGTGGCTGCGCGAACTCAGCCACGTGGCGGCCATCGTGGGCGGCTACGGCGTGCAGAACAAGCACAACGACCAGCCCGGCGCCATTGCCACGCCCGTGCCTCGCGCCCAGCAGGTTCGCGCGGTGAAGTTCCTGACCGGCCAACTGCTGGCCACCCCGCCATGGCTGCTGGACCCGGCCGTGACCCAGCGCCTGCGCGCGTCCGAGCCACCCGGCATGGTCAGCACCTCCCAGCGCAGCCTGCTGCGCATGATGCTGGACCCTGCCCGCACACAGCGCCTGGCAGCCCAGGAGGCGCAGTTCGGCGCCCAGGCCTACCGCCTGGACGAGCTGTTGTCCGAGCTGCGCCGCGGCGTGTTCACCGAACTCGCCAGCGGCGCTGCCATCGCCGCGCCGCGCCGCGGCCTGCAGCGCCACTATGTCGACACCCTCGCTGCGCGCCTCAATTTCACCGGCCTCAGCATTGCCGGCCTGATGGGCCTGGACGACGGCCAAGCCGTGGTGAGGGCCGAGCTGCGCGATCTCAAGGGTGTGATCAGTGCCAAGGCCACCAGCGGGGACCGCATCCAGCGTGCCCATCTGCAAGGCCTGGTGGACACCATCGACAAGGCCCTGGACCCCAGGTTCGCCCCTGCCGCCAACCCGCTGGCTTCGCTGCTGCGCGTCATCGGCTACCAGGCCGCGGATGCCTGGGAGCCCGCGGATCAATCGCAGTGCTGGCCCTGGCCTGCGCTGCTGCCCGGGCAGGACAGCGACTGATGCGGCCTGCCGCCCTTGGCTCGGCCGGGCGCTTTGAAACGCTTACAAGATAAGGCTAGTGGAATCCAAGTGGATGGTTGCATGATGGCGCCATGCCTGCCACACCTTTGCTTTCGCCCAGAACGGCCAAGCCCGTCGATGAAAAGCTGACCCTCAACATCGGCTGCGTCGATCTGGGCCAGATCGACTTGCTGGTCCAGGAAGGCTTCTATGCCAACCGCAGCGACCTGATCCGCACGGCCATTCGCAACCAGATCGCCACCCACGCGGAAGTGGTGCGCCAGGTCGTTTCGCGCAAGAGCATCGTGCTGGGCATCCAGCAGTTCAGTGCCGCAGACCTGGCGGAGGTCCAGGCGGCGGGGCAGAAGCTGCAGATCCGCGTGCTGGGCCTCGCCGTCATCGCGCCCGATGTCACGCCGGAACTGGCGCTCGCCACCATCGAGTCGCTGACCGTGCTTGGCGGCCTCCACGCCAGTCCCGCCGTCAAAACGGCCCTGGTCGGGCGGCTGCTTTAAGCCGGGGCGCTCGACTCTTGAAAGTCCCCATGCATCCGCAATTCGGTCAATTGATGAAGAACGCCACCGCGCTCACGCGTGCCGGCGACCTGCAGGCCGCGATGGCGGCCATCACCGAGGCGCTGGAACGCAGCGCAGCGCCGGTTCGCCCCTCCCCACCGTTGGATGACGCCGTCATTGACGTCGAAGCGCGTGTCATTGAAGAAGGGATGCCGGCGGCCGCTCCTGAAGTCAGCGCGAACTCGCAGTTCGTCAGCGGCCACTACACCCATCGCGCTGGTGTACGCGACTACCGCCTGTTCATCCCGCCGGCCCAGGCTGACAAGCCGCGCGCGCTGGTCCTCATGCTGCATGGCTGTACGCAGAATCCCGACGACTTCGCCAAGGGCACGCGCATGAACGCGCTCGGTGCCGAATACAACGCGCTGGTGCTTTACCCGGCACAGGCGCGCCAGGCCAATGCGCAGGGCTGCTGGAACTGGTTCAAGCACAACCACCAGGGCCGCAACCGCGGCGAACCCGCCTTGTTGACCGCGATGGTTCAGCACATCGCTGCCAGCCATGGCGTCGACGCCAAACACATCTTTGTGGCCGGCCTGTCCGCCGGCGGCGCGATGGCGGCGATCCTGGCCGACACGCACCCAGACGTCTTCGCCGCGGCAGGCGTGCACTCCGGGCTCGCTGCCGGTGCGGCGCGCGACCTGCCGGGCGCACTGGCCGCGATGCAGGGCCGGAGCAGCCCCACGCCGTCGGACAAGGCCAAATCCGGCGTGCGCATGATCGTCTTCCACGGCGATGCCGATGCCACGGTCCATCCGAGCAATGCCGACCAGGTGGCGGCCACCCACGGCTGCACCGCCGTCAGCGTGGATGAACAGCAAGGTCTCCAGCGCGGCGGGCGTTTTTGCAGGCGGCGGCTGCACAAGGACGCGCAAGGCCAGGTCGTGACCGAGCAATGGCTGGTGCGGGGTGCCGGCCACGCCTGGTCGGGCGGCGATCCGTCGGGCTCCTACGCGGACGCTCGTGGGCCCGATGCCAGCGCGGAAATGATGCGTTTCTTTTTCGAGCGTTGAGCGCAGCGCTCAGGCTGCCGCAGCAGCCAATGGGCGCCGTGGCAGGCGCATGAACATCAGCGCCGACAGGAAGGCGCCCATGCCCAGTGCGAATGCGCCGATGAAGAGCCAGGCGTAGCTCGAGAACGAGTCGTAGATCAGCCCGCCCAGCACCGGCCCCAGCGCCATGCCGATGCTGCTGGCCATGGTGGTGCCGCCGATCACCGTGCCCATCATGCGCAGCGGGAAGTTCTCGCGTGCGATGACGGCGAACAGCGGCATCACGCCGGCGTAGGTGAAACCGAACAGGGCGGCCACGGTGTAGAAGCTCTTCAGCTCGCGTGCATAGAGATAGCCGAGCACCACCACTGCCTGGGCCAGCAACGCCAGCACCAGCGTGCGCGCGGCGCCGAAGCGGTCACCGAGCAGCCCGAACACGAGGCGGCCGCCCATGCCGGCCAGCCCCTCCAGGCTGTAGATCGACACGGCGGCCATCAGCGGGATGCCGCAGGTGACGGCATAGCTCACGGTGTGGAAGATCGGCCCGGAGTGGGTGGCGCAGGTCAGGAAGCTGGTCAGCACCAGGATCAGGAAGGGTGCCGAGCGCACCGCTTGGCCGACGGACATGCCGGGTTCCTGGGCCTGGCCCGGCGTGGTGGCGGCCGCCGTCAGCGCCGGTGGCCGGCGCACGAGCATCGCTGCCGGCAGCATGATGACGGCCACCAGCGCCGCGACGATCTGCAGCGTGCTGCGCCAGTCGTGGCCCTGCACCAGCCAGGCCACCAGCGGCGACATGGTCAGCGGCGCCATGCCCATGCCCGCCGACACCAGGGAGACGGCCAGGCTGCGCCGCGTGTCGAACCAGCCGGTGACGCAAGCCATCAGCGGCGCAAAGATCGCCGCCGCGCTGACGCCGACGATGGCGCCGAAGCAGAGCTGGAAAGCCACGAGCGAGGTGGCGAGGCTGGCCAGCACGAGGCCGGCGGTGAGGAGCAGGGCACCCGTCACCACCACGAGGCGCGGGCCGACGCGGTCGGACAGGGCTCCCCAGAACATGCTGCCGACGGCCAGCGCCACGAAGGCAACCGTCATGGCGGTGGAGATGCCCGTGGTGGACCAGCCCGTGTCCAGGGCGATGGGCCGCAGCAGCACGGGCAGGGAAAACAGCGCGCCGATCGCCACGCAGCCGAGCAGGCCGCCCGCGGCGACGATGATCCAGCGGTAGTGCTCGCGCAGGGACGTTGACCAGGAGGGCATGGCCGGTCCTTTCTTCAGGAAACTGAATGGGTGCAGCCCTCTCCGGGGCCGTCGATCTGGCGCAGTTCGCACACGAGGTCCCAGCCGGTGCCGTGCAGGCGAAGGAAACGCTGGGTCAGCTCGAATGCCTCGGCACGGGAGGGCGCCTCGAAGATGGCGTAGCCGGCGATCACCTCCTTGGTCTCGGTGAAGGGGCCGTCCACCACCGAGAGCTGGCCGTCGCGGTGCAGGCGCACGCGCACGCCTTCGGAGGAGGGCCGCAGCCCGGCGGTGCTGACCAGCTGCCCCGAGCGGGTCAGCTCGTCGATCAGCTGGCCCATGTCGGCCATCAACTGCTCGGTGGGGCCTTGGCCGGTGGTTTCGTCGGCGCGGATCATCGAAAGAAATCGCATGGTCGGGTCTCCAGGAGTCACGGCGCGGCGGAACGATTCCACCGTCTCATCCCACGACGAACAACGGCCCGCGAAATCGACAAGCGATCTGCCGCGGCCTCCCCCGCTTGCTCAATTGCAGATGTTGGTGCACGATTGCACACCGGTTGACAACGCTGTCATTTCTGTTTGATGGTTCGATGAAAAGTCACTCCCCCTCTTCCCATGCCGCCACCCTGCGCATGGTGGCCGACGCCTCCGGCGTGTCGACGACGACGGCCTCGCGCGTGATCAACAACGCGCCGCATGTGCGCCCCGAAAAGCGCGACGCCGTGCTCGCGGCCATCGCGCGGCTGGGCTTCGTGCCCAACACGATCGCGCGGGCGCTGGCCGATGGGCGCTCCCGCACCATCGGCATCGTCGTGCAGCACTTCGAGAGCCCCTGCTATGCCTGGACGCTGCGCGGCGTCGAGGAGGCGTTGTCCAAGGCTGGCTATGGCCTCGTCGTCGCCAGCGGGCATTGGGACCGGCGCGAAGAGGAGCGCTGCGTGCAGTCGCTGAAGGCACGCCGCGTGGACGGCATCATCGTGCTGACCGGCACGCTGGACGACCGCTTCCTGACCGAGCTGGCCCTGGAGCTGCCGGTCGTGGCCACGGGCCGGGAACTGCGGGCACCGGGCCTGCACAGCCTGCACTCGAACGACTTCGAGGGCGCCCGCGCCGCGACGCGGCATCTGCTGCAGCGCGGCCACCGGCGCATTGCTCACATCACCGGCGACCCGACGCACCCGGACGCGCTGGAGCGCGAGCAGGGCTACCGGGCGGCGCTGGAGGAGGCCGGCATTGCGCTGGACCGGGCGCTAGTGCAGCGGGGCAACTACCAGGAAGCCAGCGGCGAGCGCGCCGCGGAAGACCTGCTGCGCCGCGGCATCGAGTTCTCGGCCCTCTTCGCCGCCAACGACCAGATGGCCACCGGCGCCGCCCAGGCGCTGTACCGGCACGGCCTGCGCATTCCCGAGGACGTCTCTGTCGTCGGCTTCGACGACGTGCTGGCCGCGGCCCATGCCTGCCCGCCGCGCACGACAGTCAACCTGTCGCCGGCCGAACTGGGCCGCCGCGCCGCCGCGGCCATGCTGGACCTGCTGGCGCATCGCCGGCCCAGGGCCGTCGCGCCCGAACCCGAGTTGGTGGTGAGGTTGTCGACGCGCTTTGTCTGAAGCCATGGCGCCTGCATGGCCAGCGGATGTAATTGGCACAGCGTCCTACAACACTGCGAACCTCAGCGTCGCATGGTGGGATCTTTCCACTCCCGGAGACCGCCATGCCCCGAGGTGACAAATCGTCGTACACCGACAAGCAGAAACGCCAGGCCGAGCACATCGAAAGCGGCTATGAACACCGCGGCGTGCCCAAGGAAGAAGCCGAGGCCCGCGCCTGGGCGACGGTGAACAAGGAGACCGGCGGCGGCAAGAAGTCGGGCTCCGGTCGCGGCCAGCCCGAGAACCACGAGCCCTCGCGCAAGGGTGGCCGCCTGGGTGGCAAGGCCGCGGCCAGCCGCACGGCGGCCGAGCGATCGGCGTCGGCCAAGAAGGGCGCCGAGACCCGCAAGCGCAACGCCGCGGCACGCACGCATCATTGAGGCCGTCATCGACGGCGGTGCCTGGCAGGCGGTCAAATGGACCGCTGGGTATCGCACGCTCCTCGACAGGCTTCAATGACCACCTTCCCGTTCCCGCCTGGAAGTCCTGCGCCGCTGGCGCCTTCAACATCGATTCGCCGGGCGCTGCTGTTCCTGTTGATCTGCGCGCCGATTTGGGCGGTGCCGAGCCTCATCGCCGTCGGGCATCCGATCGTGCTGGTCGGGGCCGCCATTGCGCTGAGCCATCTCTTCCTGCGGTACGAGGGGCGTTCTCTCGCGGTACTTGGCCTCGATGCGTCGTGGCGCCGGCTGGGGCAGCTAGGCGCCGGGTTTGCGGGCGGGGCGCTGCTCATCGTGATGATCGCGCTCGTGACGCGGCTCGTGCTGCCCATCCCCTGGGCATGGAACCCGCACTTCAGCGCGGGCATGGCGGCGTGGTCGCTGCTCTGGCTGCTGTCCGGCAACGCCGTCGAGGAGCTCGTGTTCCGCGGCTACAGCTTCGAGCGGCTCATCGCTGGATGGGGCCACTGGCAGGCGCAGCTCTTCACCGCGCTGCTGTTCGCGGTGTTCCATGTCGTCAACGGCTGGCCCTGGCAGGTGGCGCTGCTGGGCACCACGGTGGGCTCGCTGTTGTTCGGGCTGGTGTTCGTGCGCTGGCGCAGCGTTCCCGCGGCGGCGGGCGTGCACGCCGCGGTGAACTGGACGCGGGACCTGCTGCTGACTGATCCGCCGACCGTGAAGACGCTGCTGGCACCGCTCTCGCCACGGCCATGGACGGCGGGCGAGCAGCTGAGCACGATGCTGCTGATGGACGGTGCCTTCCTGCTCGTGTGCATCGCGCTTGCGATCTCGATCAAGCGCCGACGGCTCTCCGCTGCTCAGTCGGGGTAGCGCCGGCCTTGCGTCTCCAGCGCCCAGCTGTCGCTGCGCCAAGGCGCCATCGGCAGCCCGTCGCCGCCGATCAGGTTGGCCTCGCTGGGGTTGTCGACCCAGGCGTAGCGCGCCGCCGCCGGTGCGGCCACGGCCGGGCTGCTCAACACGATGACATCGGTGCCCTCCAGCCGCGCCTGGGCCGGTTGCCAGCGCTGGTCGGCACCCGCCAGCAGGAAGCCGCGCAAGGCTTCGCCGGCCCGGGCCGTGCGCAGGCCGCCGGCGGTCTGCGCAAAACGCAGCCGCAGCTCATTGCCGCGCACCTCGGTGCCGGTCAGGCGCGGCCCCGTGGCGGGCGACGGGCGCAGGCCCAGCTCATGCATGGCCAGGGCGGCCAGGCGTTGGCCGACGCTGCGCTTGTTGCGGGGGTGGATGTCGGCCGCGTCGCCGATGTCGATGGCGACCGCCATGCCGGTGTGCGGCAGGGCCAGCGCGGCGGCCTGGGCCTCACGCAGTTCGGCCCAGCCACCGTGGCCGGGCCGGTTGTCGGCCAGCGGCAGGAAGGCGGCCAGCTGCACGAAGAGGAAGGGCAGCTCGGGGGCCTGGAACTGGGCGCGCCAGTCCTGGATCAACCGCTTGAAGCCGTCGGCGTAGGCGGCTGCGCGGCCGGTGTTGCTCTCGCCCTGGTACCAGAGCACGCCGCGCACGCTCAGGCCCTGCAGCGGTGCGATCAGGCCGTTGTGGGCCAGCGTGGGCGCGTCGTTGGCCGTGGGCCCGGTGTTGGCGCTGGCCTGCTCGACACGCGCCCGCCAGGCGCCGGCCAGCGGCAGGCTGCCGGCCGCCGTGTCCAGCCGCAAGGCCGCCGCGTCGCCGTGGAAGCCTCCGCCGCCGCCGGTGTCGGTGATGCGCACGGCGATCCAGTTGGCGCCGGCCCGCAACAGGCCCGGCGCCAGCTCGTAGCGGCGCGGCTGGTCGTAGCCGCACTGGCCGCCAACGCGCTGGCCGTTGACCCAGACCTCGTCGCAGTCATCGACCTTGGCGAGGTGCAGCTGCGCGGCGCCGGCCGCCTGCGTGGCGCTGAGCTCGATGCGCCGGCGCATCCAGACGATGCCGTCCAGGTCGGGCAGGCCTTGCGATTCCCAGACCTGCGGCGCCTGCAGCGTCGGCCAGGCGGTGTCGATGTCGGCGGCGGCCGACCAGCCGCTGGCGTCCACGCCCTGCCAGGGCAGGCCCGGCTGCCAGGCCGCGACCGCGGCCTCGATGCGCTCACGGCGCGCGCGGGCGAAGGCTTTCTCGTCGGCCGGCAGGGCCTTGACTGCCGGCGCCAGGTCCGGGTCGCGCAGGGCCGCTTCGCGGCGCACCCAGGTCTCGAGATGGGAGCCGCCCCAGGCGGTGTTGATGAGGCCGATGGGCACGCCCTGCACGGCCTGCATCTGGCGCGCAAAGTGGTAGCCGACGGCGCTGAACTCGCCCACGGCGCCGGGCTGGGCCACCTGCCAGGCGGCGGGCGCGATGTCGGCTTGCGGCTGCAGGCTGGCGCGCAACGGCACGCGCAACTGGCGCAGCTGCGGATTCTGCGGCGACGCGACCTCCTGCGGCCCGGTGTCGGTGGTCGCCAGCGGCCACTCCATGTTGGACTGGCCGGACAGCAGCCAGACATCGCCGATCAGCACGTCGCGCAGCTCCACCGTTTGGTCGCCCTGCACGCGCAGGCGGTGCGGGCCGCCGGCGGGCAGGGGAGGCAGCTGCGCGCGCCAACGGCCGTCGGCGGCGACTTGCGTGCGGGCCTGGTGCCCGGCCAACTCGACGGTCAGCGTCTGGCCGGGCGTGGCCTGGCCCCACAGGCGCAGCGGGCGCTCGCGCTGCAGCACCATGTGCTCGCCGAACACGGGGGCCAGGCGCACCTCGGCCTGAGCGGTGGCGGCCAGTACGGCCAGCAGGGCAGGCAGCAGGACAGTCTTCTTCATCGGGGTGTCTCGTTCTTATGGGGTGACCAGGGTGGTGAGGCTTTTGGCCGGCAGCGTCAGGCTCAGGCGCCCGGCCGTGGCGGACAAGGCCGCCTGCCGCTCGAAACGGGCGGTGGCGGTCGTGACATAGGGCGTCCAGCTGCTGTCCGCGCGGCCGGCCAGGGCCAGGTCCAGGGTTTGCGGCTGGCTGCCGTCGTTGATCAGCACCAGTACGGCGCGCGGGCTGGCGGCGCCGGCCGGCGAGGCGTAGGCCGACAGCCTCACGCCCGGCAGCGGCTGGGCGGTGGCCTCGACGCGCTGCAGCCCGGGGCGGATGAAGTAGGCGTAGTGCTTGAGCCCCAGGCCAAAGTGGTTGGGCCGGTTGGCGGCGTCGATGAGGCCGGTGGGCTGGGCGTCGTTGGCGTTCACCAGCCACCAGTGCACGTAGGCGTTGTACTGGCCGAGGGTGAAGCCCTCGTGCACCTCGCGCGCGATGGCCAGGGCGTCGTCGATGCCGGTGGCCCAGGCCGTGGCCGTGCCGGACTTGTTGACCGAATCCAGGAAGTGCTCGGTCATCCACACGGGACGGCCCTGTGCGCCCTCGGCCGCCTGCGGCACGCCGCCGTAGAGATGGCCGCCGAGGACGCCGATGCGCGCGGCCACGGCGGGGTCGGCCAGCAGAGCCTCGGTGGTGGCGGGGGAAAAGTTCAGCGACTCGGGCGCCATCAGCAGCGTCTTCGTGCCGGCCACGGCCGCCGCGCCGTGGTTGGCGATCCAGGCCTTGAGCTCGTCGGCATTCCACAGGCAGGACTCGTAGTCGGCCGGGTCCCAGTCGGGCTCGTTCTGCGGCGAGACCGCGTAGAGGCTGACGCCGCGGCTCGTGGCGTAGCGCAGGTAGGCGTTCAGGTACTCGGCATAGGCGGCGTAGGCGGCCGGGTCCAGCCGCCCGCTCCACAGCGGGTCGCGCCGCTCGGGATTGGCGAGCTTCATCGAGGCGGGCGGCGTCCAGGCGGATGCGAACACCAGGGCTCCGCGCGCCTGGGCAGCGACGGCATTGCCCATCTCGGCGCTCCAGGCGCCGGTGTCGGCGGTCCGGGCGGTGGCGTCCCAGGCCGCGGGGGCGATGCGCAGGCGCAGGATGCTCAGGCCGAGGGCGTCATCGCCCTGGGTGCCGAACAGCACGTCCGCGCGGGCGGCGGCCATGGGCGTGTAGTACCAGGCCGCCGAGCCGCCGAAGCCCTGGATGGTCTGGCGCGCCGCGCCGAAGTCAACGCTCGCGGTGGCTGCCGCGGGCTTGACGCTCAGCAGGGTCTGCACCCAGCCGGGCTCGTAGTGGGCCGTGTCCTGCGGCAAGAAGCGGGCGCGCAGCACAGTGCTGCCCGGTGTGGCGCTGGCCTGGCTCAGCGGCCGGCCGTCCAGCAGGCTGAACGAGGCCGGGTCGGCCGCGCCCTGCACGCCGTAGAGGGCGCGGGGTGCGCTGCCCATGGTGGCGGCCGTCACGGCGGCGCCCTGCACAACCGCCCCGGGCGCGTCCCAGCGCAGCGCCGGTCGCGCCTTGTCGACCCGCAACGGGCGGCTGAGCGTGACGCTGCGGTAGCGGGTCGCGTCCTGGGGCGTGAAGACCAGGCTCAGCGTCTGGCTGCCCACCTCGGGCCGGCTGCCGGTGGCCGGCGTGTAGGCATAGCTGCCGGCCACGCTGGCCTTGGCGTTGAGCTCGGCGGCGCTGAGCGTGGTGCCCCAGGTGATGGCGGCCGGTGCGGGCCAGGTCAGCTCGGGCGTCAGCAGGGCCGGCGTGCTGGCCGGGGGCTGTTCGGCGGCACCGCCTCCACCGCCGCCGCATCCGGCGAGCAAAGCGAGGAGCAGGGCGGCGAAGGCGGTGGTGGGGCGCATGCGCAGGACTTGGTGCTGGTGAGAGCAGATCAGTTGTCTGAGCGCTTCAGTGTCGGCGATGCATGGCGCGAAGCCGCCCGCCTGGCAGTGACGCTCAGCTGAACTCGGCCCGCAGCGCGCCATACAGGCGCTGGAAGCGCTCAAAACGCGGGCGCAGTTCGGCGGCCAGCGCGGCATCGGGCTCGGCCACGCGGGCGATCTCGGGCGTGCGGCAGACCTCGTCGACGCTGCCGCCACAGGCCAGCCAAGCCAGGCGCGCCGCACCGAGCGCGCCGCCGGCTTCGGCACCCACGCCATTGACGAGGCGGATGTTCAGCAGCGAGGCGAGCAACTTCGCCCACCACTCGCTGCGCGCGCCGCCGCCCACCAGCCACAGCGACTCGGCCTTGCCGCCGCCGGCCTGCAAGGCCTGCCAGCCGTCCAGCAGGCCAAAGCCCACGCCTTCGAGCACCGCGTAGCCGAGGGCCGCGGCATCGTGCTCATGCGCGAGGCCGAAGAACACGCCCTGCGCATTCGCGTTGTTGTGCGGTGTGCGTTCGCCGCTCAGGTACGGCAGGAAGAGGGGCGCGCGTTCACGCTGGGCCGGTGTGAGCTGGGCGACCTTGGCGATCAGTTCGGCCTCGCTCGATTCCTTGAGCAGCAGCGTCACCCAGCGCAGCGCACTCGCCGCGCTGAGCATGACGCTCATCTGGTGCCAGGTGTTCGGCAGCGCATGGCAGAAAGCATGCACTGCACGCGCCGGGTTGGGGCTGAAGGCCTCGTTGCACAGGAAGATGACGCCCGAGGTGCCGAGAGACAGAAAGCCCTGGCCTGGCTTGACGACGCCCATGCCGACGGCGCTGGCCGCGTTGTCGCCACCACCGCCCGCAATCGGGATGCCCGCGCGCAGGCCCCAGCGTTCGGCCAACTCGTGCTTCAAGCCAGCGCTCGGGTCGCTGCCTTCCACCAGCCGCGGCATGTGGCTCTCGTTCAGCCCCGTCAGCGCCAGCGCCTCGGGCGACCAGCGGCGGCGAGCGACGTCCAGCCACAGCGTGCCGGCGGCGTCACTCATCTCGCTCACAAAGGAGCCGCTCAAGCAAAGGCGCAACCAGTCCTTGGGCAGCAGCACCTTGGCCACGCGGGCGAACAGCTCGGGTTCGTGCTGGCGCATCCAGGCGAGCTTCGGCGCCGTGAAGCCCGGCATCGCCAGGTTGCCGGTGATGGCCGGCAGCTCGGGGCAGGCGGCCATCATCTCGGCGCATTGCGCGGCGCTGCGGCCGTCGTTCCACAGGATGGCCGGCCGCAGCACGCGGTCGGCGTCGTCCAGCGTGACGGCCCCATGCATCTGTCCCGACAGGCCGATGCCGCGCACCCTTGCGAGGGCGGATGCGTGGCTCTGGCCGAGTTGCGCCATGCCTTGATCGAGCGCGGCCCACCAGGCAGCGGGGTCCTGCTCGCTCCACAGCGGCTGCGGACGCTGCACGGTCAGCGCGACGCCGGTGGTCGCGACGATGTGGTGCTGCTCGTCCAGCAGCAGCAGTTTCAGCTCGGAGGTGCCGAGGTCGATGCCGAGAAACATGCTTAAACGAAAGCGTTGACGACGTTCTCCAGGCGCTCCTGGCGGCCTGAGCGAGCGACCGGCGAGATGCCTTGCGCGTGAACTACGGCAGCGAGCTCGTCAAGGCTGGCGCCCGCCTGGATCTTCTGGCCCAGCTCGCCGTTCCAGCCCGCATAGCGATCGCCCACGGCCTTCTCCAGCTGACCGCTCTCGTACAGCGCCGCCGCGCTCAGGAAGGCGCGGGCCATGGTGTCCATGCCGCCGATATGGCCTTCGAGCTGGTCAGTCGGGTCGATGGACTGGCGGCGCACCTTGGCGTCGAAGTTGGTGCCGCCGGTCGTGAAGCCGCCCGCGCGGATGATCTCCAGCATGGCCGGCACCAGAGCCGCGTGGTTGTTGGGGAACTGGTCGGTGTCCCAGCCCAGCTGCTCGTCGCCGCGGTTGGCGTCGATGGAGCCGAAGATGCCCAGGGCGCAGGCAGTGGCGACTTCATGCTCGAAGCTGTGACCGGCCAGCGTGGCGTGGTTCACCTCCAGATTGACCTTGACCTCGTTCTCCAGGCCATAGGTCTTCAGGAAGCCGTAGACCGTGGCGCTGTCGTAGTCGTACTGGTGCTTGGTGGGTTCCTGCGGCTTGGGCTCGATCAGGATGGCGCCCTTGAAGCCGATCTTGTGCTTGTGCTCGACGACGGCGCTGAGGAAGCGGCCGTACTGCGCCAGCTCGCGCTTGAGGTCGGTGTTCAGCAAGGTCTCGTAGCCTTCACGGCCGCCCCACAGCACGTAGTTCTGGCCGCCCAGGCGATTCGTCCACTCGAGCACGTGCTTCACTTGCGCTGCGGCGTAGGCGAAGACCTCGGGGTCGGGGTTGGTGGCCGCGCCGCTCATGAAGCGCGGGTTGGAAAACAGGTTGGCCGTGCCCCAGAGCAGGCCGATCTTCTGGTCCTGCATCTTCTTGGCGGCGGCTTCGAGCAGGCCGTCGAGGATGCGGTTGGACTCAGCCAGCGTCGCGCCTTCGGGGGCCACGTCGCGGTCATGGAAACACCAGTAGGGCAGGCCGAGCTTGCCGAAGAGGTCGAAGGCGGCATCCAGTTTGATCTTGGCGGCCGCGACGGCGTCAGCCTCGGCGAACCAGTTGCGTTGATGGGCGGTGGCGCCCAGGCCGAAGATGTCCTCGCCCTTCCAGCAGAAGTTGTGCCAGTAGCAGACGGCCGGTCGCAGGTGCTCGGCCAGCGTCTTGCCCATCACGACGCGCTTGGCGTCATACCAGTGGTAGGCCAGCGGGTTGGTGGACTGGGGGCCTTCGTAGGGGACGGTGGGGAGGTCGGAATAGGCGGTGCTCATGGCGGGTCCTTACTGCGGGATCAGGGAAGGGTGGTGAAAGAGGTCAGGCGGTGGCCGGTACGGCATTGGCCGGGCCGTCGTCATCAGGGCCGGCACCGGCCTTCTGGCGGCGCTGGGCCAGCTCGTCGGCCATCGTCAGCGTGGTCTGCTTGGTCAGCTTGTTGGCGAGCATGCAGACTGTGCAGGCCGCAAACAGCAGGCCGACAAAGATGCTGGACATGAAGCGGTAGCCCTCAATGGCATTGGGCGCCGAAGCTTGCTGGGTGTCGTAGCCGAAGAAGCCGGCCAGGATCCACAGCAGGGCCGCCGAACCGATGGCCAGGCCTGCCTTCAGCGAGAAGCCGATGGTGGCGAAGACCATGCCGGTGAAGCGCCGGCCGGTCTGCCACTCTGAGTAGTCCGCCGCGTCGGCATACATGGCCCACATGACGGCGCAGGTCGGCGCATAGACGACGGAGCCCAGGAAGGCCAGGCCCACCATGCCCCAGGTAGCGGTGGGCGGCAGCAGGTAGAGGGCGGAGGCAGTCAGCGTCGACAGCGCGAAGCAGGTGATGGCGACCGTGCGTTTGCCGAAGCGCGCGGACAGGCCCACCGACAGCATGATGACGACGATGGTGGTGCCTGTGCCCACCATGTTGACGATGCTGTTGAACACGTCGGCCGCGTTGGAGCTGGCCAGTTGGTCGCGCGTGCCGTGCACGATGTAGCCCAGGCTGTCGGCCAGGCTGCCGGTGCCTGCCGCGTCGGGCGTCGTCAGGCCCAGGGCTGCAACGAAGTCGAACATGGCGGCCTTGTCGGCGTAGTGGTGGTAGTAGTTGTAGTGGGCGCCGCCGCGCAGCGCCAGCAGCGCAAAGTGGAAGAGCGTGTAGGCCACCAGCGCGATCCACGGGCCGTTCTTCAGCAGGTCGCTGAAATCCTGCCTGGGCGAGGACTTGGCCTGCGCGATGGGCTTGATGCGCTCCTTGGTCGTGAAGAAGGTGACCATGAAGAGCAGCAGGCAGGCCGCGGCCCAGATCGTCATCGTGACCTGCCAGCCGTGGGCGCGGTCGGCGCCTTGCGCGAACTTGGCCACCAGCGGCAGCGTGAAGCCGCCGACGACGAACTGCGCGACGTTGACCGACACGAAGCGGTAGGAGTTGAGCTTGGTGCGCTCGTTCAGGTCCGCCGTCATGACGCCGCCCAGGGCCGAGTAGGGCATGTTGTTCATCGAGTACAGCGTCATCAGCAGCGTGTTGGTGATGCCCGCATAGGCCACCACCATGCCGGTGCTCCAGCCCCAGGCCGGGTCCGGCGACGTGTAGGCCAGCACCATGACGACGGCCCAGGGCACCGAGGTCCACAGCACCCAGGGGCGGAACTTGCCCCAGCGGGTCTCGGTGCGGTCGGCCAGCACGCCCATGACGGGGTCGAAGATGGCATCCCACAGCCGCGGCCACAGCAGGATGGCGGCGGCCGTGCTCGCGCTCAACCCGAACACGTCGGTGTAGAAGTTGAGCTGGAACAGGATCATGGACATGAAGACCAGGTTCGCAGCCGCGTCGCCGCAGCTGTAACCGGCCTTCTCCATGAAGGACAAGGGCTGGTGGGTGGTGGCCATGGGGTGTCTCGTGTCGTTTTAAGAGAGGCGCGGTCTCAGGGCCGTGCTTCGTAAGAAAGGTAGTCGAAGTCCGCGGCAAGGCGCTGGCCCGACAGGTCCTGACAGGCAATGCCGATGAAGTTGCCGGTGAAGCCGAAGCTGCGCGCGTAGCCGTCGACGAAGCGCGTCACGGCTTCGTCGCTGAGCATGGCGGTGTCCAGCGCCGGGCCAACGTCCTGCCAGGCGCCGCCCGCTTGATTGGCTTGAGCGAACTGGAACTGGTAGCGGTCGTGGCGGAACTCTACGGCCAGGTCGACCGGGCCGTCGGCCAGCACGACCGGCGTGGCCGGCTCGCTCAACGCCGAGTCGCGGTTGACGGTCAGGCGCAGCACGCGCCGGCCGGAGTCGACATCGCGGCTGACGTGCAGATAGGCGTGGTTGCCAGTGTTGTAGTAGGCCACCAGGCCGGCCATCTGCTGGAATAGCTCGGGTGCGAATTCCAGGCGCGTCTCGATGCGGCAGTTGAAATGCTGCTGGCGGCGCGCGACCAGGCTCTGGTCGAACAGGCTCATCAGCGACTCGCGGCCCTTCAGGCGCAACCAGCCGGGGCGCTCGGTCAGCGAGATCCAGCTTTCGTCAAAGGGCACGCGCAGCGAGTTCAGGTGGTGGTTGAGCGTGACGCCGTCGAAATCGTCGCGCGCCGGCTCGGCCGGGAAGACATGCTCGGGAAGGCCCGGCCCGGCGACCTGCAAGTGCGGCGCATTGCCGCCGCCTTCGATCTCCGGCCAGTCGTCATCGCGCCAGTGGATGCGCTGGATGCCGGTCTCGCGGCCCAGCGGGCAGTGCAGGCCGACGTACTCGCCGTTCTGCCTGTCCGCGTTGGGACCGCTCCATTCCAGCGGGCGACCACAGAGGTGGGCGAGGTACCAATCGCCATGGGCCGTCTGCACGAGGCTGGCGTGGCCGCTGCGCTGCAGGCCGTCGGTGCGCTGCTGCCAGGCCGTCAGCAGCGGGTTGCCAGGCAGCGTCTCGTAGGGGCCGTCGATGTTGCGTGAGCGGGCCAGCGTGACGGCATGCTCGTAGAAGGTGCCGCCCTCGGCCGTCAGCAGGTAGTACCAGCCGTTGCGGCGGTAGAGGTGGGGCCCTTCGACCACGCCCAGCGGCGTGCCGGCATAGATGTTCTTCACCGGGCCGATCAGGCGCCTGGCTTCGTGGTCGTACTCCTGCAGCAGGATGCCGTTGAAGTGGTGCTTGCCGGGCTGGTGGATCCATTGCTGGTTCAGCAGCCACTGGCGGCCATCGTCGTCATGGAAGAGGCTGGGGTCGAAGCCGGAGCTGTTCAGGTAGATGGGCTCGCTCCACGGGCCGTCGATGCTGGGCGCGGTGATCAGGTAGTTGTGGGTGTCCTTGAATGCGCCGAAGGTGGAGCGCACGTCGGTGTAGATGAGCCAGAACTGGCCACCCGAGTAACTCAGGCAGGGCGCCCAGACGCCGGCCGAGTCGGGGTGGCCGAGCAGGTCGAGCTGGCTCTTGCGCGTGACGGCGTAGCTGTGGTGGCGCCAGTTTTGCAGGTCGCGCGAATGGTGGATGCGCACCCCGGGCCACCACTCGAAGGTGGAGGTGGCGATGTAGTAGTCGTCACCGCCATCACTTGGAACGCGGCAGATCGAGGGGTCGGCGTGAAAGCCTGGCAGGATGGGGTTGGTGATCATGTGTCGGTGCAGAGAGAGTCAGGCGGCCGCAGCCAGGCGGCTGGCGGCGATCAGGGGGCGGGTGAGACGGTAGCGGGCCAGGGCCGCGGCACCGACGGCGACGGCATCGACGCCGAAGCGCGACAGGGTGACCAGGGGCGGCGCCACGCCGGCGGCGCTGGCATAGGCTTCCAGCGTGCGGAAGGCGTGCTCGAGAAAGGGGGCGCCGATCTCGACGGCGGGGCCGCCGAGCACGATGCGGCCGGGGTCGTAGGCGGCGCAGAGATTACCCAGCAGCATGCCCAGATAGCTGCCGGCGCGGGCGACGGCTTCGATGCTGTCGGGCTGCCTGGCGCTCAGCCGGCGCTGGATCCCGGCCAGGCCACCGCCTTCTTCGCCGGCGGGCAGCATGGTCCGAAAGCCGATCATGGCTTCGGCGCAGCCGCGGCGGCCGCAGCTGCAGCGCGGGCCGTCGATCTCCAGCGTCGTGTGGCCGACCTCCCCAGCCAGGCCGTGAGCGCCGGTCAGCAGCCGGTCCTCGACGACGATGCCGGCGCCCACGCCCAGGCCCAGGCTCAGGTAGATCAGCGGGTCGCGACCGTCTGCGCCGAACTCCAGCTCGCCCAGGGCCGCAGCATCGGCGTCGTTCTGCACGAACAGCGGCACGCCTTGCAGCGGCGTGTTGCGCAGATGCTCGACCAGCAGCCGGCCGACGGGCAGGTCGCGCCAGCCGAGGTTGTGGGCGAAATGCAGATGGCCGCGTTGCTCGTCCACGCCGCCGGGCAGCCCGATGCCGATGCCGATGACCCGCTGAGCCGGCGTGTCCAGGCGCGCGTACACCTGCGTCAGCAGCCGGGCGGCGCGCATCAGCGCGAGAGGGGCGTCCCGTCCGGCGTCCAGCGGCGCGCGCGCACGGGCCAGCACGTCGCCGGTCAGCGAGGTGGCGACGACCTGCACGCCCTCCACGCCCAGCTCGGCGCCCAGCAGCACCAGCCGTCCGGGGTCGACGAAGAGGGGCGTCGGCCGGCGGCCCAGCTCGCCGGTCGCGACGACCTCGCGCTCCAGCAGCCAGCCCTCGTGGATCAGCTCCTTCACCAGCCCGCTGACGGTGGATTTGGTCAGCTGCAGCGACTCGGCCAGCGCCGCACGCGACTGCCCGGGCCACGCGCTCAGCTGCCGCACGACGGCCATGCGGTTGAGGTCTTTGAGCAGGTGCTGATCGGCGGTGAACTGCATGCGGGCCCTAGATGGTTTACAGCCCGTCGGCCGCGAAGGGCCGCTGCAGGGTGGGGACGTAGTTGACGGTGGGCGCTACAAAAGGCCGCGCGCGCATAGCCCAGCGCTGCCGGCCCGGCGGCGTGGCGACAGCCCCGACCATCACGCGGCTTTCGGCGCATCTCCCCGAAGCGCGAGGGCGTCGGGGCAGGTGGCGGGAGCCGGTAGGGCGGGATGAGAATTCAATGCGGTCTCCGTCTTGAGCGGCGTCCTTCCGACACCGCTTGCTATGGACTCAAATGTAGCGCTACCATTTTGCATTGCGCAAGCGAGAAATCTCTAACATTCCCGCGATTCCGGGGTTGCGACCCCGGTCGGCCCATACAGGAGACCTGATGAAGACATGGGCCCGAGGCCTGGCCGGCTTGCTGCTGGCGGCCGCGCTGCAACCCGCATGGAGTGCGGTGGAGGATGGCTACGAACTGTGGCAGCGCTACCGCGCATTGCCAGCCGTGACTCAAAGCGAGGTGCTGACGCGGGCCCGCAGCATCCTCCCTGCCGAGCCGATGTCACCAACGCTGCAGGCCGCCGTTGCCGAATTGAAGCGCGGCGTGGCGGGCCTGACGGGGCGGGAGCCGGCCGTGTCGGCCCAGCTGGCGGACGGTGCTCTGCTGCTGGTCACGCCGGCCAGCGCGCCGGCCGGGCTGAACTTGCCCTGGGCCGAGCTGGGCCGCGAGGGCTATCTGCTGCGCAGCCTGAAGCTCCAAGGCCGGGCCGTGACCTTGATCGCGGCCAACGCCGACATCGGCCTGCTCTACGGCAGCTTTGCCTGGCTACGCGCGGCGCAGACGGGCGCCGACCTGGGCAAGCTGGACCTGCGTTCCGCGCCCAAGCTCGGCTTGCGCCTGCTCAACCACTGGGACAACCTGGACCGCACGGTCGAGCGCGGCTATGCGGGCGCGTCGATCTGGGACTGGTGGAAGCTGCCCGACATCCGCGATGCGCGCTACGTCGACTACGCCCGCGCGAATGCGTCGCTGGGCATCAATGGCACGGTGCTGAACAACGTCAATGCCAAGGCCGATTCCTTGACCGCGCCTTTCCTGGCCAAGGCGGCGGCGCTGGCCGACGTGTTCAGACCGTATGGCATCCGCGTCTACCTGTCGGCACGCTTCTCGGCGCCCGTCGAACTGGGCGGGCTGAAGACTGCAGACCCGCTGGACCCGGCCGTGCGCGCCTGGTGGCAGGCCAAGGCCGACGAGATCTACCGGCGCATCCCCGACTTCGGTGGTTTTCTCGTCAAGGCCAATTCCGAGGGTCAGCCGGGTCCGCAGGACTATGGCCGCCACCATGCCGACGGCGCCAACATGCTGGCCGAGGCATTGGCGCCGCACGGCGGCATCGTCATGTGGCGGGCTTTCGTCTACGCGCCGGACGCGGGTGACCGCGCGAAGCAGGGCTATGCGGAGTTTCAGCCGCTGGACGGCCGCTTTGCGCCCAACGTCATCGTGCAGGTCAAGAACGGCGCCATCGACTTCCAGCCGCGCGAGCCCTTCCATCCGCTGTTCGGCGCCATGCCGAAGACGCCGCTGGCGCTGGAGCTACAGATCACCAAGGAATACCTCGGCTTCTCCACCCACCTCGTCTACCTCGGGCCCCTGTTCGAAGAGGTTCTGCGCGCCGATACCCGCGCGAAGCCACAAGGAGCGACCGTGGCCCGCCAGATCACGGCGATGGCCGGCGTGGCCAACATCGGCAGCGACCGCAACTGGTGCGGCTCGCATTTCGATTGCGCCAATTGGTACGCGTTTGGCCGCCTGGCCTGGGACCAGGATCTCGCCTCGGCCGACATCGCCCGCGAATGGGTGCAGCAGACCTTCACGAGGACACCGCGTGCGGTGGACACCCTCGTCTCAATGATGCTGGCCTCGCGTGAAGCTGTCGTCGACTACATGACGCCCCTCGGCCTGCACCACCTGATGGGCACGGGCCACCACCATGGCCCGGCGCCCTGGGTTGACAACCTGGAGCGGGCCGATTGGAACCCGGTCTACTTCCACCGCGCCGGCCGCGACGGCATCGGTTTCGACCGCTCGCCGCGCGGCAGCAACGCGACGGCCCAGTACGCGCCCGGCTGGGCCGCCCGCCTGGCGCGGCCCGAGACGACGCCCGAAGCGTGGCTGCTCTGGTTCCACCACCTGCCCTGGGATTACCGGCTGGCTTCTGGCCGCACGCTGTGGGCCGAATTGGTAGCGCGCTACGACCGTGGCGTCGCGAGCGTCGTCGACATGCGCGCGCGCTGGGCCACGCTGCAAGCCGACATCGACCCCGTCCGCCATGCCGACGTCACCGCCTACCTGGCAGTGCAGGAGACCGAGGCTCGCTGGTGGCGGGATGCCTGCCTCGCCTATTTCCAGTCCGCCTCGGGGTTGCCGCTGCCGGCTGGCGTGCGCCCCCCCGAGCGCTCGCTGGACGACTACAAAGCGCTGCGCTTCAACTTCGCGCCAGGTCGCGGCGGCTGAGAATCCTCAAGCCAAATATGATTGCGCAAACAAACCCACCACCATCCGAGGGACCCTTTTGAAGCCAACCGCTCGCTCCGGGCGCAGCCCCAAGGTCGCGACCATCGCCGATGTCGCCGCGCTGGCCGGGGTGTCGCCGATGACGGTGTCGCGGGTCATCAACGGGGAGCAGAACGTGCGCCCGGGCACGCGCGAGAAGGTGCAGGCCGCCGTCGCCGAGCTGAATTACCTGCCCAACCAGGCCGCGCGCCACCTGGCCGGCTCCGAGCCCATCCGCATCGGCATGCTCTACATCGATCCGACGGCCGGCTATCTCAATGAATTCCTCATCGGCCTGCTGAACAAGGCCAGCCTGCGCCATGTGCAGCTCGTCGTGCAGCGCTGCGAGGCCGCGCGCGAGGGTGAGGAGAAGCCGGTGGCCGAGATGATCGCCAACGGCATCGACGGCCTCATCCTGCCGCCGCCCTTCTGCGATTCCCAGCCCTTGCTGAAGCTCGTGGCCGAGACCGACACGCCGGCCGTGGTCGTGTCCAGCGGCGTGCCGCCCGAAGCCGTCTGCGCCGTCGGCATCGACGACTACCAGGCCGCCTACGAGATGACGCGGCACCTGCTGAACCTGGGCCACCACCGCATGGGCTTCATCATCGGCGACCCCTACCAGAGCAGCAGCGCCCGCCGCCTGGCCGGCTTCCATGCAGCGATGGCCGACGCCGGCCTCAACATCGAGGAGGAGGAGGTCGTCGCCCAGGGCATGTTCACCTACCGCTCGGGCCTGGACGCGGCCGAGTTCCTGCTTTCGCAGGAGCGCCGGCCGACGGCCATCTTCGCCAGCAACGACGACATGGCCGCAGCCACGGTCGCCATCGCCCATCGCATGGGCCTGGACGTGCCCAGCGACCTGACGGTCGTCGGCTTCGACGATGCGCCGCTGGCCACGACCATCTGGCCCGAACTGACCACCGTGCGCCAGCCCATCATGGAGATGGCCGGTGCCGCGGTGGACCTGCTGGTGCGTCACATCCGCGCGCGCCGCACCGGAGTGCCTCTGCCCTGCGAGCATGAGCTCATGGATTTCGCGCTGGTCCGACGCCAGTCCGACGCGGCGCCGCGGCTGCGCCCGCCCTTGCGCATCGGCGCATGAGTGAGCCGCTCGTCTAAGCCCAAAGCGGGCCGGCTTGGGAGAGGCCCGCGCTCTGCCCGCAATCCACACGCATCGCCCTGAAATGAACCCTCTCTCCGCCCCGCGCTTCAAGCGCCTGCTGCTGACCGGCGCCGCCGGCAACCTCGGCCGCGTGCTGCGGCCGCGCATGAAGCATTACTGCGACGTGCTGCGGCTGTCGGACCTCGCACCCATGGACCCCGCCGGCGAGGGCGAGGAAGTCGTGCAGGCGCCGCTCGAGGATCTGGCTGCCATGCAGTCACTGCTGAAGGATGTCGACGCCGTGCTGCACTTCGGCGGCGTGTCCATCGAGAAACCCTTCGACGTGGTGCTGCCGGCCAATATCGTCGGCGCCTACAACGTCTACGAGTCGGCCCGCCAGCGCGGCGTGAAGCGCATCATCTTCGCCAGCTCCAACCACGTGACCGGCTTCTACAGCCAGGGCGAGACGTTGACGCCAAGGGCCGCGCCGCGGCCGGACAGCTACTACGGGCTGTCCAAGGCCTTTGGCGAGGACCTGGCCCAGTTCTATTTCGACCGCCACGGCCTGGAGACGGTGTCGGTGCGCATCGGTTCCAGCTGGCCCGTGCCGACGGACCGCCGCATGCTGTCGAGCTGGCTGAGCTTTGACGACCTGGAGCGCCTCCTCGTCGCCGCACTGAGCGCGCCGGTCGTCGGCCACAGCATCATTTACGGCATGAGCGACAACCGCTCGACCTGGTGGGACAACAGCGCGTCCAACCACATCGGTTTCAAGCCCCAGGACAGCTCCGAGCCCTGGCGCGCCGAGGTCGAGGCGGCCCAGCCCTATGTCGACCCCAGCCGGCCCGAGGTGCGCTGCCAGGGCGGCCAGTTCGTCATCCTCGGCCCCTTCGAGAAGGCGCCGGAAGATAAATGAAGATCCCCTTCACGCCCAACGCCCGCCGGCCTGACCCGGCCATCGAGGTGCTGGACGACGCCTTCCTGCCGCTGCGCCTCTTCCCTGCGGGCATTGAGCAACTGGCCACCGGCCTGGCCTGGGCCGAGGGGCCGGTCTGGTTTGGCGACGGGCGCTACCTGCTCGTCTCCGACATCCCCAACAACCGCATCCTGCGCTGGGACGAGACCACCGGCGCCATCAGCGAGTTCCGCAACCCCAGCAACAACGCCAACGGTCACGTGCGCGACCGCCAGGGGCGCCTCGTCAGCTGCGAACACCTGACGCGCCGCATCACGCGCACCGAGTACGACGGCCGCATCACGGTGCTGGCGGATCGCCATCAAGGCAAGCGGCTGAATTCGCCCAACGACATCACCTGCCATCCGGGCGACGGCAGCCTGTGGTTCAGCGACCCGCTGTTCGGCATCGCCAGCGACTTCGAGGGCGAGAAGGCCGAATCCGAATTGACGCCGGCCGTCTACCGCATCGACGGCGTGACCGGCGAGCTGACACTGCAGATCGACGATCTCAAGGGCCCGAATGGGCTGGCCTTCAGTCCTGACGGCAAGACCCTCTACGTCATTGAAAGCCGCGCCCAGCCGCATCGGTTGATCTGGGCCTATGACGTGGATGGCGTGTCCTTGAGCAACAAGCGGCTGCTGATCGACCCGGGGTGCCCAGGTGCCTTCGACGGCATGGCCGTCGATGTGCAAGGCAATCTCTGGTGTGGCTTTGGCAGTGACGGCAGCGCGGATGCGGATGCGGCGGTGCTGGACGGTGTGCGCGTCTACGGCCCCATGGGCAAGCCGCTGGCCCATATCCACCTGCCCGAGCGCTGCGCCAATCTCTGCTTTGGCGGCGCCAAGGGCAACCGCCTCTTCATGGCGAGCACGCATTCGCTGTATGCGCTGTACGTGAACACGCGCGGCGCAGTCGCTTGACGGCACGGCCGCCCCACGAAAAAAGCCCTGGCGCTTGAGGCCAGGGCTTTGGGGAACTTCGGCGGATCACTGCGGAAGTGACCCAGAAATCAAATCAATTACAGATCGCGACGACGGCGCGAAGCAACAAAACCCATGACGCCCAGGCCTGCTGCCAGCATGGCGTAGGTTTCAGGTTCCGGCACCGGCATCGCGGTGGCCGAAGCCGAAATTGCGTAGGCCGACGGCGCCTGGTTAGCCAACGCGAACACGTTGAAGTAATAGTTGCCGGCGCTCAGGTTCGTGAAATGCCCGGTCGACGTGGACGTGAAGGCAAAGCCGGTGATGACGGTGTCGTCAGTGCCGCCCACGACGTGATCGGCGCCGGTGCTGACGATGCTGTAGAAGGCCGGCGACAGGCTGCCGAAGATCGTCGTCACATTGCTCTGCACGCTCGAAGCCGACGCCAGCGAGAACGTGAAGGTGTCGTTCACCAGGCTCGGCACGACAGCGACGTTGCCGCTGTTGACCGTGATTGCGCCCAGCGTGCCGGTGCCCAACACGAAGGGGGTGGCCTGCGCCGCAAGGCTGCCCAGGGACAGCACAGAGGCCAAGGCAAGAGACTTCAACATAGTTAATTACTCCCAAAGAAAGACCTGAACGAATTAGCAAGCATCGTGCCATCAGAGAAAACCCTGCTGTGGCGGTGATTTGCTTGCGGTCAGCTTTCTGGGTGTAAAGAACGCCGACACCAACGGGCCTTGTCATCGAGAAAGTAGTCCTCGCCCGGCGGCTCGATGGGCTCGCCCTCAAAGAGCCCCGCAGGGAACCCGTAAGCCCTTGGCAGCCGCGCGTCCGCGGTGAAGACATGCGATCCGCATGTCTTGCAGAACGAGCGCTGCAGGTTGGGCGTGGGGCAGAACACCGACAGCCCCTCGGGGTTGTTCACGACGACCTGATCGCGCGGCGCTGTGATCCACGTGGTGAATGCCGCACCGCTCAGGCGCCGGCATTCGCCGCAGTGGCAGTTGTCCGGGCGGCGCAAAGGCGATGGGACCGTGACGGAGACGGCGCCACAGTAGCAGGAGCCGCGGGCGGCGAGAGGCGGGGTCATCGGCTTCAAGGCAAGGGAAGAGCCAGGACTATGCCCGTTGCCGCGTTGCTGAACTCCGTTGCCCGCTCGCGATCGGCGTGGGCAGGACTCACCGGCTGGCGGGGTGCCTTCTGCTGACAAGCCGTTGTCGCGACCTCCCGCCATCATGGCGATTCCCAATTTGCGCACGAGGCGCTCCGATGAAAAACGCCACCCTGTGGGAGGAATCGGCACAGGCCGGCACGGCCGCGCCGCGCGGCAACTGGATTGCCGTGGCCAGCGCCACCCACGCACGCCGAGGCTGCGCGGAACGCGGCGCAGGCTATATGCAGGTGTGTCATGGCAAGGTCGCGCCGTTGCGGCGCGTGAGGCCCGGTGACCGCGTGGCCTACTACGCGCCCACAGTCACCATGGGCGGCAGCGACAAGCTGCAGGCCTTTGTGTCGCTCGGGCTGGTCAGGCCCGGCGAGCCCTACGCCTTTGACATGGGTGGCGGCTTCGTCCCCTTCCGCAAAGACGTGGACTATGTGCCCGCACGCGAAGCGCCCATCGCCCCGCTGATCGACCGCTTCGAGTTCGTGCAGGACCGCGCGCGCTGGGGCTATTCGTTCCGTTTCGGACTGTTTGCCGTCAGCGACCATGACATGAGGCTGATTGCCGATGCCATGGCCGCCGATGCAGATGCCCTTCATTTCTGAACTGCACAGATGATCCCTTCATCCATCAACTCCGAGGGTGACCGCAACGCCGGCGCGCTTGACCCCGCAGTCGCTGCTCGTGCCTGGGCCTGCGGCTGGGCGATTTCGCGACGCACGCCAGCGCCGGTCAGGCGCTCTGGCTGCTTTCAGATTTCGGTCGGAAAGCCCGGGCAGACGACACGCTATGTTCTTCCCGCCCTTGATCGACATCTCCTCCAAGAACTTGTCACCGAGACCGGCCCCGGCAGCTGGCTGAAGATCTGCGCACCACGTGAAAGCGTGTCTCCCTTGCTCTCCCATCATTGGCAGTTTCACGAACCCGAGTTTCTGATGAGCACCGATCTCAGGGGCGGCGACACCACCGCCCCTGAGGGCTATCGCATACAGACCGACAAGGTGGGAGAGGTCGCGTTTGCCAGGCTGATCGCAGGTTCAGGAGAAATCGCGGCCGGCGGCCAGGTGGCGATCGAGGGTCCGTTCGCCACCTTCGATCAAATCGTCACGGCCGAGGCCCACAGGAGGAAGGGGCTGGGGCGACGCATCATGACCATCTTGTCAAGCATCGCGCTCGATCTGGAGGCAAGGCAGGGCGTGCTGGTGGCCACGGAGTCGGGCGCTGCTCTGTACAAGGCGATGGGTTGGTCCCTGGTCTCGCAGGTCACGGCGGCGTCGTATCCAACCGCGCAGGCGGGCTGACGGGTGATGGGGATGAGCCTTTTCACCTGACCGTCTTGCGTACCAGGTTGTCCCCTTCGACGAACCGAAGGTTTCAGCCCTGCCACGAAAGACCGCCATGTGCCGACTGCTCGCCCCGCTGCTCCTTGCCACGCTCACCCTCCTGGCTGGCGTGCCGCCAGCCGCCGCGCAAACTGCTGCGCCGACGGTCTCCGTCGGCAGCGACAACGGCGCGGCCATCAAGGGTGCGCGCCGTGTCGCCATCGACCAGTTCGGGATCGAATTCGTCACCACGCTGAAGGCGAGCGGCAGCGGCGGGGGCAACAGCACCTCGGTGCAGGCCGAACTGCGCGGCGTGCCGGATGCGGCGATGCAGGCGCTGACCGACCGCGTCTACCGCGACACCGTCGAGGCGCTGACCGCTGCCGGCTTTGAGGTCGTCGGCATGGACACGGTTCGCGCGCGCCCCGAGTACGCCGAAGTCGAGGCCCGCATGGGCAAGCCGGCGCCCTACGTCATCGACGACACGGGCGCCGTCTCCAAGATCTTCGCGCCCACCGGCATGCCGGCCTTCTTCCAGACGGCAGGAGGCCGCGGCACGCTGAGCGACCGCATCACCGCGCTGGATGGCGCCAACGGTGCAAAGGCCAGCGCGGTGGCGCAGGCGCTTGACCTGCATTTCGTGCGCCTGCACTTCTTCGCGAGCTTCGGCATCGCCTCCGGCAGCAAGGGCTTCCTGGCCAATATCGCGCGTCGCTCACAGTCCTCCATCGAGGCCGGCCCGGTGCTCTACCCCAACGAGACCCAGCTGCAGATCGTGTCGCAGGAGGGCCAGCGCATCTTCCGCACGACGTCGCGCAGCGGCGTCAACGGCGCCTTCTACGTCGACCGCCTGGTTCAGGGCGCGACTGAAGGCTTCACGCTCGTCGACACCACCACCGACGAGTCGCGCAAGTCAGACAACACGAGCAACGCGCTGTCGATGGGCCTGGCGCTGTTGACCGGTGGCCGCTCGCGTGGCACCAGCAATGCGACTGCCGCGGTCACGCTCGACGAGGCCAGCTTCGAGCGGGCCTACCTGCCCATGATCGGCAGCGCGCGGGATGCGCTGGTGCAGCGGTTGAAGAGCGCCAGGTGAACCTCCGCCCTCGCGTCAGGCCAGCGGTGCGGCGCCCAGTTCGCGGCGCAGCCAGGCCCGTGCCAGCGCCCAGTCGCGCTTGACGGTGGCGAGCGACAGATCGAGCGCCTGCGCGATCTCGTCGTTTTCGAGCCCGCCGAAGAACTTCAGCTCCACCACCTTGGCCGCGCGCGGGTCGACGGCTTCGAGGGCCAGGATGGCCTCGTGCACGGCCACCACGTCGGGCTCGGCCTGCACGCCGATTTCCGGTGCGCCGGTGATCGACAGCGACACCAGCTGCGCCTCGCGCTTCTCGGTGCGCTTGGCCAGCGCGTGGTTCACCAGGATGCGCCGCATCATGGTCGAGGCCACCGACAGGAAATGCGCGCGGTTGGACCATTGCGTGCGCGTCTGCTCGGCCATGCGGAACCAGGCCTCGTGCGTGAGCACCGTCGGGCTCAGCGTGTGCGCGTTCGCCTCGCGGCCCATGTGGGCGCGCGCGATGCGGTGCAGCTCGCCGTAGAGCAGCTCGAAGAGCTGGTTCGATGCGCCGGCCGCATCCGTGTCGAGCCGGCGCAGCCACTCGGTGACATCGGCGGCGGCGGGGTTCGAAGCGGACAGGGCAGTCATAGCGGTCATGGCGCCGCGCATTTTGCGCGCGGCGCCGCGACATGCCTGCGAAGGATTGCTCGGTTCATGCGTGCCTGTTTTCAAGCCCGATGAGCCTTTTGGCCGCGCCACGCTGCGTACCCCGGCATGCCCCTCGAATCGGCGAGGGGTGCCACCCCTCCCACCGGACTCCACCATGACATCGACCCCTTGCCCAACTCCCCACGGCCTGCGTGGCCTCGTGATCGCGGCGGCCACCGTGGCCGCTGCCACCTTGGCCGGCTGCGGGGGTGGCGGCACCACGGCGCCTGCAGCGCCGGCTCCTGCACCGGTCGCAACAGCGCCTGCGCCCGTCCCCGCGCCTGCACCCGCCCCAGCCCCTGCGCCCGCGCCTGCACCTGCCCCGGCGGTTGTCAAGGCCACATTGACCGGCGTGGCTGCGAGCGGCGCGCCCGTCGTTGGCGGCACGGTCACGGCCACCTGTACCAGCGGGCCGGCCACGGTCTCGCTGCCGACCAGCGCCACCGGCACCTGGACCGTCGACGTGCCGGCCAACACGCTGCCCTGCGCACTGCAGGTGTCGGGTGGCACGGTGGGCGGCGTGCCGAATGCGCTTTCGCTGCACAGCATTGCCGTGGCCGCCGGGCGCGTGAACATCACCACCCTCACCGACCTGACCATTGCGCGCGCTGCCGGCATGCCGCCCGCGACCTGGTTTGCGGGCCTGGCCGCCGCACCGGCGGGCACCCGGCTCGACACCGCCGGAGCGCTCACCCAGCTGATTGCCACCCTCACGGCCGGCAGCTACGTGCTGCCCACCGGGCCATTCGACCCCTTCACCGTCGTGTTCGACGCCAAGCCGGGCGATTCCACGGACGCGCTGCTGGACAGCGTCATGGCCGCCGCACTCGCCAGCCACAAGACCTACATCGACCTGATCGCCGACTTCAGCGCCGCAACCAATGGCATCTACCGCTTGCCGCCCGCGCTGACGGGTACCGATCCCACGCCACCGGCGCCGCACGCCATCGTGCTCACGCCCAAGGGGCAGGCGATGGCCGCAGACGTCGCGCCGGCCATCGGTACCTGGCAGGGGCAGCTCGGGCGTGTCTTCACGCCGGGCCAGGCGACACAGGAGACCACCTCGTGCAGCATCGCCGTGGCCAAGGACGGCATGCTGACCGTCTCGGCCGGTGGGCGCAGCCTGCAGGCTGCCGTCAATGGCGACGTGGGCGACCTCATCCTCAATGTCGTCAGCCTCACGCGGGTCCAGGCCAGCGATGTGCCGAACGACCGCTACGCCCAGCTCACCCTCGTCAAGGGCGTGATGGCGCAAGGCGTGGCGCGCCAGGGCGGCACCGGCTTCACCACGGCCACGGACCGGGTGGAGTGCTGGCTGAGCAACCCCAACCCGACCAGCGCAGGCGGCGCCAACGTCGCGACGCTGAACGGCGCCACCGCCGTCGACATGTCGGCGGCACTCGTCGGCCATTACACGAGCAGCAGCTGCACGCTGGACGTGTCGAGCAGCGGCGTCTTCCACCTGGTGAGCGGCAATGTCGACGTGACGACCCGCCTCGCCGGCGACGAGGACGACGTCATCGTCACCTTTGGCGAGAGCGTGGCGGTGCAGGCGCAGGACTACTTCAGCGCCGGTGAACAAACCCGGGTGACGCTGACCTACCAGCCGGCCAACGTGGCGCTGAACGTGCCGGCGTCGTACAGCGCCGACGCCAGCCACCGCATGCCGCGACCGGTCAAGTCGCTTGCGCAGTGCAGCGGCCTCGTCAAGCAGTGATGGCACGGGGGGCGGTTCCCCCGCTCCCCCGCATGCCGGTGCGTCACTACAGTCGCGTCGCCACCGCCCACCCCGAGTCCCGCCGATGACCACACCCGCCCCCACGCCCGCCGACTGGGCCGTGCTGCGCAGCCTCTTTGACGAGGCGGTGGCGCTGCCTGCGGCCGAGCGTGCGGCGCATGTCGACGCGCTGCCCGTGAGCGCCGCGATGAAGGCCGAGCTGCACTCGCTGCTCGCCCATCACGCCGACCACACCGACGGCGATCCGCTGCTGTCGCGGCCCATCGCCGAGAGCGTGGCGGCCAGCCTGTCCCGCGACGGTGAGCGCTTCGGCGCCTGGGCCGTCGTGCGCAGCATCGGCAGCGGCGGCATGGGCGAGGTGTACGAGGCGCGCCGCGCTGACGGCAGCTTCGAGGGCCGCGCGGCCATCAAGGTGATCAAGAGGGGCATGGACAGCGACGCCGTGCTGCAGCGCTTTGCGCAGGAGCGCCAGGCGTTGGCGCGGCTGCATCACCCGCACATCGCCCAGCTCTTCGACGCCGGTCTCAGCGCCGACGGACTGCCCTATTTCGTCATGGAGTTCATCGATGGCCTGCCCATCGACGAAGCCGCGCAAACGCGGTCCATCGAGGAGCGCCTCGGGCTCTTCCTGCAGCTGGCCGACGCCGTCGCCCACGCTCACCGCAACCTGCTCGTGCACCGGGACCTCAAGCCCGGCAACGTGCTCGTCACGCACGACGGACAGGTCAAGCTGCTCGACTTCGGCATCGCCAAGGCGCTCGACCCGGCCGAGGCGCAAGGCAACGACAGCACCCTTGGCGCCGTCCGCCCCTTCACGCCCAACTACGCCAGCCCCGAGCAGGTGCGCGCCGAGCCGGTGGGCACGGGTACCGATGTCTACTCGCTGGGCGTGCTGCTCTACCAATTGCTGACTGGCCAGCGTCCTTACGGCCGCAATGCGCGCGGCCCCGCCGAGGCCGCGCGCGCGGTGCTCGACGAAGCGCCGACCCGCCCCTCGCAACTGAGCAGCCCCGACGCTGCGGCGCCCGATGCTCAGGCCTGGCTGATCACCCGGCAGCGCCTCAAGGGCGATCTCGACAACATCCTGCTCAAGGCGCTGGAGAAGGACGTGGGCCGCCGCTATGCCAGCGTCGAGCAGTTCGCCGCCGACCTGCGCGCCACGCTTGCGGGCTACCCGGTCAGCGCCCGCGCGCCCAGCCGCGGCTACTTGTTGTCCAAGTTCGTGCGGCGCAACCGCCTGCCGGTGACCCTGGGTCTGGGCGTTCTGCTGGCCCTGGCCGGGGGCCTGGCTGCGGCATCCTGGCAGGCACACGTGGCCGGCCAAGCGCGCGCCGCGGCCGAGTTGCGGCTGACGGCGGTCAAGGGCATCACGGCCGACCTGGTGTTCCGCTTCGGCGATGCGATCGCCTACCTGCCCGGCGGCAGCAAGGCCCAGGATGCGCTGCTGGCACAGACCCTCGCCGCGCTCGACCCCCTGGTGCAGGGCGAACAGCCCGATGGCGACCTGCAGGCGCTCAGCGCCGCCATCCTCGCCCGCCGCGCCGAGCTGCTGGGCAATGACACCACCGGCACGGCCGAACTCGGTGCCCAGACCGACGCGATGGCCCAGCGCGCCGTCGAGCTGGGCGAGCGCCTGTGGGCCAGCCAGCATCACGACTGGCGTTTTGCGCAGTGGCATGCCCGCGCGCTGCAGGTGCAGTCGGTTCGGCTGCGCAACACCGGCCAGCGCGAGCGTGCGGTGGCCAACAGCCGGCTCATCCTCCAGCGCCTCGAACAGGCACGCCCGTTTGCCAGGGACGACGTGCTGGGCCGCGCAGCCCTGGGCGTGGAGCTGGCCAACACCACCCTGAGCCTCGGCCAGACGCTGAGCGCGGCAGGCCAGCTTGACGAAGCCCTGGCCCTGTACGCCAAGGCCGAGCCGGTCTACCGCGAGCTGCTGGCCGACACCGCCATGCATGCCGAGAGCGACCGCCGCGCCGCACCCGGCGAGATGAAGACCGAGGTCTACCTCCGCCACCAGCTCGGCGTCGCGCTGGCATCCCGCGCGCTGACGTTGCTGCGCCTGGACCGGCTCGACGACGCACTGGCTCAGCTGCAGGCAGCGATGCCGTTGCGCCGCGCCAATGTCGAGGCCGAGCCCGCCAACATCGCCTGGCACGATGGCCTGCTGCAAGAGGCCAATACCCTGTCGCTTGTGCAACTGCGCCGTGGCCAATGGGCCGCAGCGCTCGAGGCCTCAACCCTGGCCTGGACCGAGAACGAGCGCCTGGCCCGGCAGGAGGGCCCGCAGAGCAAATGGGTCCAGTTGCCGCGGACGCTGGCCGCCCAGCATGGTCTCGCGCTCTGGCGCAATGGCCAGCCCGTCCAGGCGCTGGCAGTGGTCGAGCAGGGCCTGGCCGCGTGGAAGGCGTCGCCCGGCACCGCGCCCAATCCCACGGCCGAACTGCGCTGGAGTGCCCTGCAAGCGGTGTACGGCGCCCTGCTGGCCGAGCTTCACAAGCCCGGCGCGCAAGCGCAACTGCGTGAGGCCCTGGCCCGGCTGCAGCCGCTGTTTGACGACCCCAGCCTGGGTCGCCCGGCACGGCTGGCCTGGGCCGAGGCGGCCGCCTGGCTGGTGGCGCTGAAGCCGGCCGATGGCGAGGCGCTGCGCCGGCAGGCGCTGAGCGCGCTGGCGGCAGCGGCCAGCGTGACGCCGCTGGCGGCCGACCATGCCGCGTTGAAGGGTCGGCTGGAGACCTGAGCCGGCATCGGGCTAGCCGGTTGCGCGGTCAAGTCCTACACCTGCGGATCGGCCTTGCGAGGAGAGTCGGCACAGGTTCAAGGCGCTTCAGCGCCGTTGAATCGCGAGCCCCAACTACCAAGGAGACTGCCATGAGTCTAGGTGCCATTCTGCTCGTCGTGCTGATCCTTCTTCTGCTCGGCGCCATCCCGGCGTGGCCCCATAGCCGCGGCTGGGGCTATGGGCCAACGGGAGGGATCGGCCTGGTTTTGCTGATCGTGCTCGTGCTGTTCTTTATGGGCCGGATATAGCCGTCTCGACGTGAGCGCGTCTACCCTTGGCCGGTGTCGCCCGGCTCGTTCGGTGGCCGCCCTCGCCGGGGCGCCGGGCTGGCGGCCGGCTTGATGCCGCGCCGCGCCAGCGCCTCGCGCAGCAGCACTTCGACCTGCGCATTGGCCGAGCGCAGCTCCTGTGCTGCCAAGCGTTCGATTTGTGCCCACAGCGCCGGGTCCACCCGCAACGCGAAGGCCTTCTTGTCGGGGCTGGCCATGCCGCGGCGCGCTCAGGCGTAAAGCGTGCCAGCGTTGATGATGGGTTGGGCGTCCTTGTCCGAGCACAGCACGACGAGCAGGTTGGACACCATGGCCGCCTTGCGCTCGTCGTCCAGCACGACGATCTCGCGCTCCGACAACCCGCGCAGCGCCTCCTCCACCATCGTCACCGCGCCCTGCACGATCTTCTTGCGTGCGCTGATGATGGCCTCGGCCTGCTGGCGGCGCAGCATCACCTGAGCGATCTCCGGCGCGTAGGCGAGGTGGGTGATCTTGGCCTCCAGCACCGCCACGCCGGCCTGGGCGCAGCGCTCCTGCAGTTCGGCGACCAGCGCCTTGACGACCTCGTCCTGGCCGGCGCGCAGCGTCGTTTCGTCGGGGTCCAGGTCCTCGCCGTCGTCGTAGGCGAACTGTGTGGCCAGATGGCGAATGGCCGTCTCGGCCTGCACGCCCACGTAGGTTTCGAACTTGTCCACCTCGAAGACGGCGCGCGCCGTGTCCTGCACGCGCCAGACGATGGCGGCGCTGATTTCGATCGGGTTGCCGCGCTTGTCGTTGACCTTGATGTGCGGCGCGTTCAGATTGCGCGCGCGCAGCGAGATTCGCTCCCGCATCGCGAACGGGTTGGCCCAGCGAAGGCCTTCATGGCGGTCGGTGCCGACATAGCGGCCGAACAGCGTCAGGATCCGCGCCTCGTTGGGCTCCTGCATGTAGATCCCGATCAGCATGAGCAAACTGGCCGCGAAGAGGAGCACGGTCAGCACCATCAGCGCCAGGTTGCCTATGGACCACACGAACAGCGCCGCCGCCGCTGCCGCCCCGCCCAGGCTGCAGGCAATGGGCACGAAGCCGCTGAACGCGCGAGCCGGCAGTTCGAGACGAGAGAGCTGTTCGAGGACGGGCATGGCGATACCTCAGAAAAAGGAGATATCACTTTAATGCACTTTGCCCGGCGTGACCACACAGGGCCTGTTAACGCTACGGCAACGGGTCGCGTTGTGGCCAGAAAAGCCGCGAGCAAGGCGCAAAGCGGAGCCGGGTTGCACACCCGGCGAGCATTTGCAACGCTGGACGCGGCTTTTCTGGCCACAACCCGAAGGGAAGGCCCTCCGCCAGGGGCCACTCGGCGTTGCGTCACTGGCTCGCACCCGAGTGCGAGCGGCGTGCCGCGCCTTGATTGACCCCTGGCGGAAGGCCTTCGCGACCCATTGCCGTAGTGTTAGCAGGCCCTAATGGTTGTGCCGCGGTGGCGTGTCGATCACGGCGCGATAGGGCACGGCGAGTTCCAGGCAGGCGCCGGTCGACAGCTGCCCCACCGTTGAGCGATAGATCTCCTGCCACGGTGTCTGGCTCGGCGGTATCGCAGGTGGCGCATCTTCAGCGCGGCGGCGCGCCAGCTCCTCATCACTGAGCAGCGCGTCGCAGCGGCCCGCGATCAGGTCGACGCGGATGACATCGCCCGTGCGCAGCCAGGCCAGCCCGCCGCCGATGGCGCTCTCGGGCGAGGCATGCACGATGGAGGGGCTGTCCGACGTGCCCGACTGGCGGCCGTCGCCCAGCGTGGGCAAGCTCATCACGCCGCGCCGGATCAGCGCGTCCGGTGGCTGCATGTTGACGACTTCGGCGGAGCCCGGCCACCCCATCGGCCCGGCGCCGCGCATGACGAGGATGCAGCCCTCATCGATGCCAAGCGCAGGGTCGTTGATGCGCGTGTGATAGTCGTCGGGGCTGTCGAAGACGATGGCCCGGCACTCAAAAGCGCCGTCCTTCAGGTAGCGCTCGCGGAACGTTGCCGAGATGACGCTGGCCTTCAGGATGGCGAAGTCGAACAGGTTGCCGCTCAACACGACGAAGCCGGCGTCGGGCTTCAGTGGCGCGCTGACCGGGTAGATGACTTCACGGTCCTGCGTCTCGCGGCCGTCGAGATTGGCGGCCATCGTGTGGCCGGTCACCGTCGGCCGGATGGTGCGCAGCAGGCCGGCCCGCTGCAGCTCCCACATGACGGCCGGCACGCCGCCGGCGCGGTGGAAGCGCTCGCCGAGGAACTGGCCGGCCGGCTGCATGTTCAGCAGCAGCGGCACGTGCTGGCCCACCTCGGTCCAGTCGGCAGCTGTCAGCTCGATGCCGGCATGGCGGGCCATGGCCATCAGGTGCGGCTGGGCGTTGGTCGAGCCGCCGATGGCCGCGTTGACGACGATGGCGTCGAGAAAGGCGTCGCGGCTGAGGATCTTCGACGGCCGCAGGTCCTCGCGCGCCATGTCGACGATGCGCCGGCCCGTCTCATAGGCCATCTGGCCGCGCTCGCGGTAGGGCGCCGGGATGGCCGAGCAGCCGGTCAGCGACAGCCCCAGGCACTCGGCCAGCGCATTCATCGTCGAGGCCGTGCCCATGGTGTTGCAGTGGCCGGCCGAGGGCGCGGAGGCCGCAGCAATCTCGATGAAGGTCTCTTCGTCGATCTCGCCCGCCGCGAGCCGCCGCCGGCCGGCCCAGATGGCGGCGCCGGAGCCGACGAGCTGCCCCTCGAACCAGCCGTCCAGCATCGGGCCGCCGGACAGCACGATGGCCGGGATGTCGACGGTGCTTGCTGCCATGACCTGCGCCGGTGTCGTCTTGTCGCAGCCCGTCGTCAGCACGACGGCGTCCAGCGGGTAGCCGTGCAGGATCTCGACGAGGCCGAGGTAGGCCAGGTTGCGGTCCAGTGCCGCGGTGGGGCGGCGGCAGTTCTCGAAGATGGGATGCAGAGGGAACTCCATCGCGATGCCACCCGCGTCGCGAATGCCATCGCGCACGCGCTTCGCCAGCTCCAGATGGATGCGGTTGCAGGGGCTCAGGTCGCTGCCGCTCTGGGCGATGCCGATGATGGGCCGGCCCGAGCGCAGCTCCTGCGGCGTGAGGCCGTAGTTCATGAAGCGCTCCAGATAGAGCGCCGTCATGTCGATGTGATCGGGGTTGTCGAACCAGTCCTGGGAGCGCAGTCGGCGCGTCATCGTGCGCGGCTCCGCAAGTGCTTCATCAGCGCGCCGACGCCATGGGCCGTCGTGGCGGCTTGGGCGGAGATGTCCACCAGGGCGCCTTCGGCGTCGGCGGGAAGGAAGCTGGGGTCGGTCGGGGTCATGCGGCTCGCGGTGCGGTAGGGAGGCGGCCCGAATTGTGAGCGCTACCGATTGCGCCTGCCAAGCGGGGGGCGAAGCGGGCGGCGCTTCAAGAGAGGATGAGGTATTCGGGGTAGCGTTGCTGGATCTCTTCCACCGAGGCCAGCGTGCCCGACAGGTGCTCGCGCACGGCCTGTTGCGCGCCTTGCGCGTCACCCGATTCGATGGCTTGCAGGATGGCCAGGTGGCCGGCCAGGATGGACTCGGCCTTGCCCTCGCTCGGCGCGTGCAGCAGCCGCAGCCGGTCGATGTGGCCCGACATGCGCGTCACCACCGACCACAGCCGCGGCAGGCCGGCGGCGACGTACATCAGCCGGTGGAACTCCTTGTCGGCGGCGATGAAGGCCGGGTAGTCCTTGCTGGCGGCGAGGCCCTCCTGGCGCGCCAGTTGGGCCCGCAGGTCGTCGATCACTGCCTGGTCATGCGAGAGCGCCAGCAGGCGCGCGATTTCGATTTCGATGGATCGGCGCAAGAAATGCGCTTCGCGGGCCGCCGGCACGTCGATCCGGCTGACCTGCGTAGTGTACTGGGCGCGGATGAGCACCAAGCCTTCCTCGCTGAGCCGCATGAGCGCGTCGCGCACGGGCGTCTGGCTGACGCCGAAGCTCTGGGCCAGCTCGGCGCGGTCGAGGGCGCTCCCTGGCGCTAGTTCCAGCGAAATGATGGCGGCGCGAAGCGCTTCAACAACCTGGGGCGCCGCATGGCGGGTGGGATCTAGCGTGGTGTTCATCTCGGGTGGCAAGCCAAATCTGCCGCTGGCGCGCGAATGCTGGGCGCCATTGTCATCGCGGGCTTGACGCGTCCTGCGCATGGGACCTGAGTCCCCCCTGGCCCGTCGGCCGACAAGCTTGAGAGCGCTATCCAGTTTTCGGTCACCTTGCAATTCTTAGCCGCCTTTCCGCTGTGTGGCTCACTAATACATTAGTACACACCCTCGTTGACTGAGGTTTCCTGTGGACGTAAATTGAAAATGTGCGCGCTACCATTTAATGGTGGAGGCGTCCTAGAACCCATCAGGAGACAAAGACAAGATGAGCAAGACCAATTCGCCGCCGCGCCGCCGCGCCCGCCTGGATCGACAGCTGGCCGTGGGCACCACGCTGCTGGCCGGCCTGATCACGCAGGCCTATGCGCAGACCGCGCCGGCAGCATCGGCCCAGCAACTGGAGACGGTCGTCGTGACCGGCATTCGCAGCTCCTTGGCTGCCTCGGCGCTTTCGAAGCGCGACAACATCGGCCTGTCGGACTCGATCCACGCCGAAGACATCGGCAAGTTCCCGGACAACAACCTCGCCGAGTCGATCTCGCGCATCCCCGGCGTCCAGGTGAACCGCGACGTGACGGGCGAAGGCCTGAACATTCAGGTCCGTGGCCTCGGTTCCAACTTCACGCGCATCCTGATGAACGGTAACCCCGTCGCATCGGCCTCCACGAGCTTCAGCAGTGCCGGTAGCGCCAACCGCGAAGTCGACCTGGACTTCATGCCGGGCGACCTGTTCTCGCGCATCACGGTGTCCAAGAGCCCCACGGCCGGGATGCTGGAAGGCGCTATCGCCGGCGTCGTGAACATGCGCAACGCCCGCCCGTTCGACAAGGCCGGCACGCGCGGCACCGTCAAGCTGCAACTGGCCAAGAACGACCCCGCGCCCAAGCCCAGCACGCGCGGCACGGCGCTCTACAGCACGACGTTCGGCGACAGCTTCGGCGTGCTGGCCGGCGTGTCCTTCGCCCGCAACAAGATCACCACGCGCGGCTTCGAGGACGGTACCGACTGGGTCACGCCCCGTCTGACCAACCCTTTGCAGACCGGCGCGGGTACCTCAACCACCAACGGTGCCTGGGGCATCCCGACGACTGTGCCCGCTGCGGCCGCCGGTACCTATGGTTCGACGACATTGGCAGCCGGCCAGTCCGTCGATATGGCGCTGCTGAAACAGCTGAACCCCAATGCCACGATCCAGCAACTGGACAACGGCTACATGCCGCGCCTGCCGCGCCCGGTGAACTTCACGGGTGAGCGCAATCGTGCCAACGCCCTGCTGAGCTTCGAGTTCCGCCCGACCTCAGATTTCGACGCCTACCTTGATTTGCTGACTGGCAGCAAGACCAGCAAGCAGGAGCGTGTCGACTTCGACATCAACGTCCGCAACAGCGCCGTCATCCCTTCGGCAATGAGCTATGACCGCAGCGACTGCGCGGTCTACTGCTTCGTGACGGGCGGCACCCTCCTCAACGGCACCGGTTTCCTTGAATACCGCCGCATGGACGAGAGGAGCAGCTTCACGTCCGTGAACCCGGGCTTCGAATGGCGCATCTCCGACAAGTGGACGCTGGACGCGCAGGCCAATCAGGCCAGCAGCAAATTCAGCCGCACCGCGCCCACGCTCCTGGTCCCGACCGACGCGGCCAAGCCGTTCACGGTGAAGATCGGCGCCAACGCCAATTTCCCGGTCTACACGCCCAACGGCTTCGACCCGAACAGCCCGGCCGGCTACACCTGGGATCACCACGGCAACGCGACGGGCGCCCAGATCAGCGTCAATCGTGAAGACCGTGAGATCAAGACGAGGGGTGCACGCTGGAATCTGGCCTGGGGTGACGAGAGCCTGACCCTCAAGGGCGGCATGGCCTATGACACCTACCACCGCCTGATCACGCCGTTCAACGACGATGGCCGTCTGCAGAACGTCGTCTGCGGCGGCAACCTCAACGTCCGCATGTACGCGCCCAACAACACCAACCCGAATGGCTGCGCGATCATTCCGATCACGGCCAACCCGGCGACGCAATACCCTGGCTACGGCCAGGGCGCGACGGCTGGCGGGCCCGCGCTGGCCTATCAGGGCTCGGCCGTGCCGGACATTTCCAAGTACCTGGTGCCCGGCCCCAACGGCTTCGTCACGATTGACTGGAGCCGCTTCGCTAGGGCCACCAGCTACGACAGCATCACCGCCGGCATGGTCCAGCTCGCGGGCAGCAACGCGCTCAGCGGTGCGTCTCCGCAGGACTTCGGTGAAAACGTCTTCGGCAACTACATCGAGGTGTCCGGCCAGACGCGCGTCTTCGACCGCCTGCTGCGCTATGACGCGGGCCTGCGCCGCACGCGCACCTCGCAGAGCGTCGGTGCGTACACGGGCAACGTGGCCGATCCGCGCAATGCAGGCCTGGCCAACGGCGGCCTGTATCCGAACCTGGTCACGGAGACGACGGGCCAGACTTCCTACAGCAACACCCTGCCCAGCGGCACGCTGGCGTACAACCTGGCTGACGACATGATCGTCCGCGCGGCGGCTTCGAAGGCCATCACCCGTGCTGACCCCAAGGCGCTGCAGCCGCTGAGGGCGACGTCCAATGATGTGGCCCTGTCCAACGCCACCGCCACCAACCCGGGGCTGAAGCCCTTCGAGTCCAAGAACCTGGACTTTGGATGGGAGTGGTACACGGACAAGAAGGGCAGCTATGTCGCGGCGGCCTATTTCGAAAAGAAGATCAAGAACTTCCCGCGCACTGTCGTGCGCCAGATGACGCTGTCGCAGATCCGCCAAGAGTTCGGTGCCGACTCGCTGCAGTACGCAGCGGGCAGCGCGATCGACCTGGCGGTGACTGCGGCCGGCGGCCCCGACAAGTTCAACATTCCGCTGTCGCAGCCGCTCAACACGGAAGACATCATGAAGCTCAAGGGCTGGGAGTTGAGCTGGGCGCAGTCGCTGGACCGCTTCCTGCCGATCAACGGCTTCGGCTTCTACGCCAACTACACCCGCACCAAGCAGGATGCAGGCACCAGTGGCCAGGTGCCGATTGGCGCGGCGCCCTATACGGCCAACCTGACCGTGTACTTCGAAAACAGCCGCGGCTCCATCCGCCTGAGCAACAGTTACCAGGCCCGGACTCCGTTCGAGTCGAAGAACACGGATTCCATCCCGGCAGGCACCATGTTCAAGTACAACAAGGCCTACTACCAGGCGGACCTCTCGACCCGTCTCGAAATCGGCGACTGGGTGGGGTGGAAGCAGGGCGTGTCGCTCAACTTTGACGTTGCCAACCTGAACAAGGCCACGCAGAAGTCCTACATCCAGGAAGAGCTCGCCGTGCGTGGCTACTGGGATCCGGGCCGTACCTATCAGCTGACCGCTCAGATGAAGTTCTGACCAGAGGCAGGCCATGTTCGGCGTCGTCCACCTGACCCGCGCCTCGCAGCGCACCAGCTTCCAGTTGGCCAACGCGCCGTACGCGATCTACGAGCCGGGTCGCACTTGCCAGGTGGGTCTGCGCGCCAGCTTCTGATTCATCGCCTGTGTCTCCGCCAGCGGTCCGGGTGTGGCCCGCTGGTGTTTCGATGAGGGTCCTCGCCGGCCGGTGGCGAGCGCCCTCATCTTTTTATTGGCACCGCCGCCCGCTCGTGCCGGAGCTCGGTGACGGTGCGGCCGGCAACGCCCCAGTTGTCGGTGTCGACCTCGTCGATGACGACGAAGGTGGCCGCCGGTTCCTTGTTCAGCACGCGGACCATCAGGTCGGTCGCCTCGGCAATCAATTGCTTCTTTTGATCCAGCGTCACGCCTTCGCGGGTAATCTCGATGCGGATGTAGGGCACGGTCAGGTCTCCTGATGGGTGTAGAGCTTGGCAACGATGGACCAGCGGCCGCCATCCTTGAGCAGGCTGAGCTGGTCCAGGTAGTCGAAGCCCAGCATCTGGCAGCGCGCCGTCGCCAGCGCGACCGAGCCGTCGATGCGCAGGGCCTGCAATTGCATGCGCTGGGTCTCGCCCTGGCTTTGCGGGCTGGCCCGCTTGGCCACCACCTGCAGATAGGGCTCGACGTCGCGCAGCAGCACCTGGCCGCTGACCTCGCCGTAGAGCCGCGCCTGCGAGTGGAAGACCTGCGCGAGCAGATCCACATCGCCACGGTAGAGGCCGTCGAAATAGCGCTGCAGCAGCGCCAGCAGTTCTTCGCGGTCGGTCATGGCATCACCACTTGCCGGAGCTCATGCCGCCATCCACGGGCAGCACGACGCCGGTCGTGAAGGCCGCGCCGGCGAGATAGAGCACCGCATCGGCAATCTCCTGCACGGTCGCGATGCGGCCGGCCGGCTGCAGCGTGTTCAAAAAGCCATGCATGTCGGCCGTGTACATCGGCGTGTCGACGATGCCGGGTGCAACGGCGGCCACCTGCACGTTGTGCGGTGCCAGCTCCAGCGCCAGGGCTCGGGTGGCGTGGTTGATGCCGCCCTTGATCAGCACCGGCAACACCGCTGGCACGCCCTGGATGGGTTGCGACGCGATGGCGGCCGTGATGTTGATGATGTGGCCGGCCTTGCGCTCCACCATGTGGCGGGCCGCGGCCTGCGACGGGTAGACAAAGCCCTTGAGGTTGGTGTCGACGAGGGCATCCAGCTCGGCCGGCGTGTAGTCGACAAAGGGCTTGGCGTTGAAGATGCCGGCGTTGTTGACGAGCACGTCGACGCGGCCGAAGCGTTCGATGGCCGCCTGTACGAGGCGGGTGCCGGTGGCCGGGTCGGCCACGTCGCCGGCGACGGTGAGCAGGTTGTCGGGCTTGCCGAGTTCGACGGCGGCCTGCTGCAGGCGCTCGGCGTTGCGGCCGTTGGCGACGACGTTGTCGCCCTGCTTCAGGAAGGCGGCAGCGATGGCCAGACCGATGCCGCTGGAGGCGCCGGTGACGATGACGGTGCGAGGACAGTGGTTCATGGATGACTCCATTGGGTTGCGATGGACTCAAATCTATTGGCGACGTCGTGATCAATAAATAAGATCCTGGCCACTTCAGTATTTACATGATGTGATGGCATGAATCGGCAATTCGACGACCTGATGCTGGGCAGCCTGGAGCTCTTCTGCGCGGCGGCGGAGCTGGGTGGCTTCACGGCGGCGGCTACGGCGGCGGGCGTGACGCCGGCGGCCGTCAGCCGCACGGTGGCGCGCCTCGAAGAGAGGTTGGGCGTGCGCCTGTTCGTGCGCACGACGCGGCAGATCCGCCTCACCGACGCGGGCCAGGCTTACTACGAGCAATGCCGCCAAGTGCTGAACCAGTTGGTGGAAGCCGAGCGCGAAGTCAGCGGCCGGCAGGCGGCGCCGAGCGGCCTGCTGCGCATCAGCGTGCCGACCACCTATGGCCACCACCGCCTGCTGCCGCGCCTGCCGGCGTTTCGCGAGCGCTACCCGGAGATCCGCGTGGATGTGCACGTCAGCAACCGCAACATCGACTTCGCGGCCGAGGGCTATGACCTCGCCGTGCGCGTGCGCGCGCCAGCCGACTCGACGCTGATCGCGCGGCACCTGGAGGACGCCGAACTGTTGCTCGTCGCCGCGCCCGACTACCTGCGCCGGCGTGGCGAGCCGCAGTCACTCGACGAGCTGGCGCTGCATGACTGCATCCAGTTCGAGCTGCCCAGCAGTGGCCGCACCATTCCCTGGTTGTTCCGTGTCGACGGCAAGGACGCCGAACGCCAGACCACCGGCGGCACCAGCTGCTCCGACGATGTGCTGGCCGGCGTGACCTTGGCTCGCCACGGCGCCGGCATCTTCCAGGCCTATCGCTTCACGGTGGAGGAGGAGTTGCGCCAGGGCCGCCTCGTCGAACTGCTCAAGCCCTTCGGCGGCCGCTCGCGGCCCTTCAACCTGCTCTACCCGCACCAGCGCCACGTGCCGCTGCGGGTGAGGTGCTTTGTCGACTTCTTGCTGGCGACCTAGAGAATTTCAAAGCGCACGTCGATGTTGCCTCGCGTCGCATGGGAGTAGGGGCAGAGCTGGTGGGCGCCGTCGACGAGCTGTTTCTTCTGCTCGGCATCGAGGCCGGGCAGGTTGACGGTCAGCTTGACCGCCAGCGCAAAGCCCTGGTCGGCCGTGGTGCCGAGAGACACATCAGCATCGATGCTGACCTCGTCCGGCACGCGGATGCCGAGCGGCGCGCCCGCGCGGCGCATCGCGCCCATGAAGCAGGCCGAGTAGCCGATGCCGAACAGCTGCTCGGGGTTGGTGCCGGGCTTGTTGGCGCCAGGCGGGCTGAGCTTGACGTCCAGTTCGCCGTCGCTGGACTTGCCCCAGCCCTCGCGGCCTCCGGCGGTGTGGGTGTGGGCGGTGTAGACGACTTTCTCGATGGCGCGCATGGTGTGGGCTCCTCGTGGGTCAGGTTTCGGCGTGGAAATGGCGCAGGGCCACGAGGGCCAGGCGCACGACATTGCGGGTCTCGGTGACGGGGGCACCGGCCTTGGCGCTCAGTCGCAGGCCGCGCATGACGGTCAGCACGAAGTCGGCGGCCGCGGTCTCATCCAGCGTGGGCGGCAGCTCGTCCTGCGCCTTGGCCTGCGCCAGCGCGGCGGCGACGTCGGCCTTGGAGCGCCTGGCGCCCTCGCGCAGGATGGCCGCGACCTCTTCGTCGCTGGTGCCGATCTCGGCGGCCGTGTTGACCGACATGCAGCCGCGCGTGCGTGCCACGCCACTCGAGGACGCAATGGACGTCAGCAGCGTTTCGATGCCGGCCAGCGGCGAGGGTGCGGATGCCAGCACCTTCTGCAGCGATTTGGCGCGCTCGGCCTGGTAAAGGCGCAGGGCCTCCAGGAAGAGGCCGCGCTTGCTCTCGAAGGCGTTGTAGAGGCTTTGACGGCCGATGCCCATGGCCTCGACGAGGTGGGGCATACCCGTCGCCTCGAAGCCCTGGCACCAGAACACCTCCATCGCGCGGTGGAGGACTTCGTCCCTGTCGAATTCGGAAGGTCTTGCCATGAATGAATTGGACTTGTTTTTGAACGATCGGTCAATAATAATGAGCGCCATCGATTTCGCAACCCGCAGTTCCACGTCATGAACTTCGCGAGAAAGCTCTCCGTCGCCGCCGCGCTCGCCCTGTTCATGACCGCACACGCCTCGGCCGACCCGCGCCTGGACGGTGGCGGCGAGTGGATCAATTCACCGCCACTGGCACTCGCCGGCCTGCGCGGCAAGGTCGTGCTGGTCGACTTCTGGACCTACTCCTGCATCAACTGCCAGCGCACTCTGCCGTACCTGCGCGCGTGGGCGCAGAAGTACGGCCCCCAGGGCCTGGTCGTCGTCGGCGTGCATGCGCCGGAGTTCGGCTTCGAGCGCGATGTGAAGCGCGTGCGCCAGGCCGCGATGGAAGGAAAGCTCGACTACCCCATCGTGCTCGACAACGACTTCACGATCTGGCGCGCCTTTGGCAACCAGGCCTGGCCCGCGCTGTATTTCGTTGACGCCCAGGGCCGTGTGCGCCACCAGCAGTTTGGCGAGGGCGACTACGAACGCGCCGAGCAGGTCATCCGCGAGCTGCTGCGCGAGGCCGGCAAGGCGCCGGAGGCGGGCATGGCCCAGGTTGCGGCGACCGGCATCGGCCTGGCGCCCGACATCGCCAACGTGCGCTCACCCGAGACCTATCTCGGCCATGGGCACGGTGCAGCCCGCGGCATCCTGCCCGACCGCCTCAAGCGCTATGCCGGTGGCACCCCCCGGCTCAATGAGTGGTCGCTGGCCGGCGACTGGACCGTGCGCCCCGAGTACGCCGAGCTGTCGGGCGACAGCGGCAGCGTGGCGCTGCGCTTTCAAGCGCGCGACCTGCACCTCGTGCTTGGTCCCGCAACTGACGGCAAGCCGCTGCCATTTCGCATCACCCTCGACGGCCAGCCGCCCGGCGCCGATGCGGGCCTGGACGTGGGCGCCGACGGCCGCGGCCTGGCCAGTGGCGAGCGCCTCTATCAGCTGGTGCGCCAGCGAGGCCCGGTGCGCGCACGCACTTTCGAGATCCGCTTCGATGCACCCGGCGCCCGCGCCTATGCCTTCACCTTCGGTTGACTTCACTGAGGACTTCAGATGAACACCTTGCCCCTGCCCACGCTTCCGCGGCCGCAGCCGCTGCCGCGCCCGGTCGTCTCCTTCGCCCGCATGCTGGTGCTGGCTCAGCGGCGCTTTCGCGATCAGCAGCGGAAACCCGCGGCAGCCGTCTAGCGTCGCGCCCGCGCGGTGGCCAGCGCGCTGTCCAGCGCCTCCAGCAGCCGCCGCGGCTCCAGCGGCTTGGTCAGGTAGCGGAAGAAGCCTGCGGCCAGGCCCGCCACCGCGGCATCGGGCATGGCGTTGGCGGTCAGCGCGATGATGGGGATATGGGCTGTGCGCGGGTCCATGTGCAGGATGGACTGGGCCTCGCGCCCGGTCATGCGTGGCATGTTGTTGTCCATCAGGATGACGTCGGGCACATATTGCCGGGCCATCTCGACCCCGCGCTGGCCGTCGGGCGCCGTCAGCAGCCGGATGTCGCCGCGTGCGGCCAGCAGCTCCTCGACGAGCTGGCGGCTGGCGGGGTTGTCTTCCACATAGAGCACGGTGGCTGGCGCCTCGCCCTCACGCGGCGCGGCCGTCAGGCTGGCCAGGTCGCCCCAGTCGGTTTCGGCGTGCGGCACGGCGGGGAGTTCGCTGGCCCGCAGGTCGACCCAGAACACGCTGCCCTCGCCGGGCACACTGTGCACGCCGATCTGGCCGCCCATCAGCTCGACCAGGCGCTGGGTGACGACCAGGCCGATGCCGGTGCCTTGCTCGGGGCCGCCCTCCTGGCCGAGGCGGTTGAAGGGCTGGAACAGCGCCTCGACCTGCTCGGGCTTGAGGCCGGCGCCGGTGTCCTTCACCGAGATGCGCACATGCCCGGCATTGAACCGGTCGCAGTCCACGCGCACCGAGCCGCCGGGGCGGTTGTACTTGATGGCGTTGCTGACGAGGTTGAGCACCACCTGCTTGAGCCGCATGCGGTCGGCCAGCGCCACGCAGCCGCTGCTGTTGACGAACTGGGTGGCGATGGCGCGCTGGCTGGCCATCGGCTCGATCATCTTGCGGCACTCGGACAGCACATCATCCAGCGGTACCGGCTCGACCGACAGCTCCACATGGCCGCTCTCGATGCGCGCGAGGTTGAGGATCTCGTTGATCAGCGTCAGCAGATGCTTGCCGGCGCCGACGATGTGGTCGACAAACTCCTGGCGCCGCTCGGGCTTGGCGTCAGCGATGTTGGTGCCCAGCAGTTGGCCGAAACCGATGATGGCGTTCAGCGGCGTGCGCAGCTCGTGGCTCATGCTGGACAGGAATTCCGACTTCGCGCGGTTGGCCTTCTCGGCCACGGCGGTGGCGAGCCGCAAGTCCTCATTGGAGGTCTCGAGCTGGGCGGTGCGCTCGTGCACGCGCGCTTCCAGCTGCTCGTTGAGCCGCATGACTTCCTGGGCGTGCTTCTCGATCTCACCCAGCATGCCGTTGAAGGAATCGGCCAGCACGCCGACCTCGTCGTCGGTCATCTTGGCGGCCCGGCGCGAATAGTCCTGGCGCTGCATGACGTCGCGGGCCACATCGCTGATGGCGAGGATGGGCTGCACCACGGCGCGCTGCAGCCGCATAGAAAACAGGAAAGCGATGCCCAGCGCGGCCAGGGCGACCACCGCGGCGATGCCGAGATAGGTCAGCACGCGGTCATGCAGCGCGTACTCGGCGCGCAGATAGACGCTGCCGATGGCGCGCCCATCCTGCACGATGGGCAGGGCGACGGCGATGTCGCGGTCGGCACGGTGCACGCCCTGCTTTTCAGCATGCGCGGGCAGTGGCGCGTCGGCGCCCGCGGCCGTGTAGGAGGCGAAGCGCTCGCCCTGGGCGCCGTAGATGGCGGCGGCACGCACGCGCGGCTGCAGGCGCAGCAGCGCAAGGTTCTCGCTGGCCACCTTGACGTCGTCGAACTCCAGCGCCGGCGCCGTCGAATGGCCGAGCAGCTCGGCCTGGGCCTTGAGATCAGCCACCCAGCCTTCGTGATAGGACTTCAGGTCATAGGCCACCATCGCGCCCAGCGCGACAAGCAACGCGACCAGGGCCGTCAACATCGTGACGCCGAGCAGTCTCCGTTGGAGTGAGAGCCTGAACATCTATGACTTGCCTTCAACCCGACGCGCGACGCCGAGCAGGCGCACGCTGATCTTGAGGCCGCTTTGCGTGGCGGGCGGCAACAGGATGTCAAAACGCACCTTGTCGTCGACGACGACGAAATTGATCATGCCCATTGCGCCGCCGGGGTCAAACTCGGTGACCGTGAGGACTGGCCTCCCTTGTACGGCCGCGAGCAGGTTGGGCGTGTAGGAGACCATGCCGCGCGAAACGAAGAGGGCGTGGACGCCCTCTGGCACTTCGCCGCGCACGAGCCGGCGCACCTCGACGGGCCGCCCGGCCACGGAGGTGGCCGTGGCGGTGCGGCGGAACTCCTCGACGACCGCCTCGCTGGCCAGCACGCCGATGCGAAACGGCTCGCCCACCGGGCCCAGCGACTGCGGCGGCCAGTCGATGTAGTTGCCGAACTTGCAGACGAAGGCGGCCTTGACCTGGTATTCGGCCAGGCCGTCATCGTCGCCCGCACGCGCGCCGCCCGCGATGACCAACGCCGCGAGCAGCAGCGTTCGGCGGGCGAGGCGGGCGGCCTTCATCAGAAGAAGCGCATGCGCATCTGGAGCATGAGGTTGCGGCCGAACTCGGTGCGGGTTTGAATGGCGGTGAACTCGCCGTGGCTGCCGAACAGGTTCTGGGCCACCAGCGCGAGGTCGACATCGGGGCCGATGCGCCGGCCAAGGCGCAGGTCCACGGCCGTGTAGGCCGGCACGTCTGGCGCGCTCAGGGCGCCGACATGGCGCAGCATGAGGTCCAGTTCGGCATCGCTGGGCAGGTTGAAGGCCGCACGCAGCCGCCACAGCTGGCGTGGCATGGCGCCGGAGGCGGCGGCCACGGAGTCGGCGGTGTCGATGCTGCCCGGCTTGAGCTGCAGGCGCGGCCTCAGCAGCGTGACGCCGCCGTGCAGGCGCAGCCAGGACGCAGCCTGCAGGCTGCCCCAGGCCTCCAGGCCGCTGACGCGGCCTTTCATGCCGTTGCCGAAATAGACCGACGTGCCGCTGGGCGCCAGCTCCTGGGTGCGCAGATGGTCGTAGTTGCCATGAAAGGCCGTGGCCGACAGCGTCAGTGCGGGCAGTGGCTGGCCGCGGTAGCCGAGCTCCAGCACATTGGCCGTCTCGGCGCGAAAGCCCGCGCCGCCGTCGAGGATGAAAGGCGGCTGGGCAGGGATGTAGATGTCGCGGTCCAGCCGCGAGGGCGCGCGCACCGTGTGCGCGGCCGAAGCCCACCACAGCTGGCCGGGCGAGGGCTTCCATGCCAGGCGCAGATTGGGCAGGAACTCGTTGCCCGTGTAGTCATTGCGTTCGACACGCGCACCGAGCGTCACGCGCAGGCCCTCGGCAACCGCGACCTCGTCCTGAACAAACAGGCTGGTCCAGGCCTGGTTCAGTCGCTCGGGCAGGAAGGCGAACTCAGGCGCGCCGTGGCCGACGCGGTCCTGCGAGCGGCGATGGTTGGCGCCCAGCACGACGGTGTGGTCAGGCGTGGGCCGCAACGTGTACTGCACTTCGAAATCGGCGATCTCCAGCGTCTCGTCGAAGGTGGGCGGGTTCACGCGCACGGTGCGGTCCAGATAGCCCTGCACGCTGAGTTCGCCGCCGCTGACCGGCCCATCCCAGCGCGCCAGCAGGTTGGCACCGGAGAGCCGGATGGTGTCCAGCGCGAAGTTCACGCCTGTGACGTCGATGCTGCCCGGCCGCGGCTGGCCGTGGTTGCCGCGATAGGCATTGCCCTGCAGTGTGACGCGATCGTTGCCGCGGCCCCAGTCGGCGCGAAAGCCGCCCTTGAGCATGTGGCCCGCATCCTCCACGGGCGTGCCCGCCGCCGTTTCGGTGCGGCCCTGGCTGGTGTGCTTGAGGTAGAGGCGCATGTCGCCGCCGTCGCCCAGCGACCAACCATGGCGCAGCACCGTGTCGCGCTCGCGGCTGCCCGCCGCCGCCGATACCAGGCTCCCGCGCGTGGCCGAGGCACTGCGCGTGATGATGTTGATGACGCCGTTGACGGCGTTGACGCCCCACAGCGTGCTGCCGGGGCCGCTGCTGACCTCGATGCGATCGATGTCTTCCAGTGCCACGTCCTGCACGTCCCAGAACACGCCGGCAAACAGCGGCGTGTAGACCGAGCGCCCGTCGACAAGGACGAGCAACTTGTTGGCCGAGCCGGCATTGAAGCCGCGTGCACTGATCGAATAGTCGCCGCTGGAGGTTTCGGCGACGTGCAGATTCGGCGCCAGGCGCAGGGCCTCGGGCAGGCGGGTCACGCCGGCGCGGCGGATGTCGTCGGCGGTGATGACAAAGAGTGAGGCCGCCGCATCCCCCAGGCGCTGTTCACGCTTGGCAGTGGAGGTGATGGTGACGTTACCGAGCTCTTCCAGGCTGAGGTCGACCAGAGGGGCCTGGGCCGCCGCGGGCGCCGCCCATAGCGCGGCTGCTGCAATGCAACATGCCCGGCTTTGTGGCTGCCCCATGCACCCTCCCAACGGTGACCCGGTCGCTCGACGATAACGCAGCGACCGGATGGCGGCAACGCGACATCGGCCCGCATGTGGCACCAGACGGCAACCCGTGACAAACGCCTCGTTTCAGGGGCGCTGCGTGCCTGCGCCGGGATTCGGCCACGTCGGGCGAGTGGCAGCGCGCAATGGCGCCAGCATCCGCCTGGCCGCCGGGCCGGGGCGCGGCCTGCTCGTCAGCGTGGACTTTTCCTGGGCACGTTCTTCTGCAACTGCCACAGCAGCACACAGACGATCAGCGTCGTGCCGATCAGCACGTTGCCGACCCACGGAAAGTGCTCCAGCCTGCCGTCGGTGCCAATGCTCACGATATGGCCGGACACCAGCGCCGCCAGGCCGCCAGCCAGCTGCTGCAACGCCGCATTGATGGCCGTGAAGGCGCCGCGCTGCTCCGGCGCGGGGATGCCGGTGACGACAACCTGCCAGGGCACCATGCGCGAGAAGATGCCGGCGAAGAGGATGACGTTGACGACGATCAGCGTCATCAGCGATGACGTGCCCAGCCGCGTGTAGATCGCCACCATGGCGATGGTGATCGCGCTGCCGACGTAGAACACCGGCAGCGGGCCGAGGCGGTCGGTGAGGCGGCCCACCAGCGGCGCGACGAACATCGTGCTGATGCCGGTGACGAGATAGACCATGGGCAGGTGCTGCAGGTCGATGCCGACGTTGTTCACCGAGAAGGCGCTGGCGAAGGGCATGATCATGAAGCCGCCGGTCGTCAGCAGCGCCGTGATGACGAAGGCGTGCACATGGCGGGCCTTGGCGACGGTGTGCCAGAGGTGGGCGAAGGCGCTGCGGTCGCTCTGCAGCTTCAAGTGGGCATCCACCGGCTTCATGCGCCAGGCGATCAGCAGGCCGCCGACTGCTCCGAAGGCCACCAATGCCATGAAGGGCGCGTGCCAGTCCCAGTGCGTGGCGAGGTAGAGGCCGAAAGGCAGGCCCAGCACCTGGCTGGCCGCAAAGCCGCCCTGCAGCAGGCCCATGACGCGCCCCCGCAGTGCCGGCTCGAAGAGGTCGGCGGCGATGGCCATGACGATGGAGCCGATGACACCGCCGAACAGCCCGGTGACGATGCGCGCCATCAGCAGCGACTCGAAGCTGGTGGCCAGGCCGCACCACAGCGTGCCGAGCAGAAACCCGCCGTAGAAGAACAGCAGCAGCTTCTTGCGGTCGAAGCGGTCGGCAAAGCCTGCCGTCAGCAGGCCGGAGATGCCGGCGCTGAAGGCATAGGCCGACACGACCAGGCCGAACTGCTGGGCTGTCATCGACATCGCCGGCATGATCATGGCGCCGAGCGGCGACATGATCATGAAGTCCAGGATGACGGCGAACTGCAGCAGTGTCAGCAGGCCGGTGGCAAAGCGCTGGTAGGGGGTGAAGGCGAGCGGCGGGGCAGTGGCTGGAGCGGTGGCTTCGGGCATGGGCGGCGGCGGTGGCAGGCGCGGGGCCTGATGGGGGGATGTTGGGCGCTGGCGTGCCGCTCGATGGCGGCGTTGGGATTGCCACGCAGTGTGCGCGAGGGCGTGCCCGGACGTGGCAGCAGAGACTGGAGCGGGATGAGACGCCGAGCTCGCTGCATAGGAGCCTATTCATATTAAGATAGGCGCCTATGTAAAGTCAAGGACCGTTCATCAGTCCTTTCTGTGCGTCCATGCCCGAGCCTCGAGAACCCCAACCGCCGCTGAAGCTGATCGGCCATGTCCACCGCGGTTTCCAGCGCATGGCCGACCAATTGCTGCGCGAGCAGGGCTTCGCGCTGGGCCAGCTGCCGGTGCTGATGGCGCTGAAGGACGGCAAGTCGCGCTCCCAGGCGGAGCTGGCGCGGCTGGCCCATGTGGAGCAACCCAGCATGGCCCAGTTGCTGGCGCGCATGGAAAGAGACGGCCTCGTCGAGCGAGTGCCCGACCCCGAGGACGGCCGCAGCCGCCTCATCTCGCTGACGACCGCCTGCCGCGAGCGCATGCCCAAGGCGCGCGGCGTCATGCAGGCGTTGAGCGCGGAGGCGCTGCAGGGCTTCAGCGCCGAGGAGGTGGCGGTGCTCGGCGGGCTGCTGAGCCGCCTGGCGGACAGCGTCGATGCGATGCTGGAGCGTCGCCTGGGGGACTGAGGCGGGCCTGGCGCGCCGTCCTACACGGCGTCGCGCCGCAGGCTCACGCGGGTGCGGAGGTGGCCGCGCGAGAGTGAAGCATCCCGATTTGCGGAGATGCAATCATGGACACGATGATGGACAGCCCGCCCCGGCTGGAAACAGCACCTTCGCAGGCTGCGGACGTGCTGATCTGCGTGGTCGGCACGGCCGATGTGATGCAGGCTTGCGAAGCCGACCTGGCGGTACTGGCGGCAAACAGCAGCGTGCATCGCCTGGACTGGCGTCTGGACGACGAGTTCGGCGAACCGCCCGTCGAGGCGGATTGGGCCGACGGCCTTATCGTGCTGAATTCCGACGCCTGGGCTGCACCAACCGGCTGCGCCAAGTTGCAAGCCCTGCTGAAAATGGCCTGGCGCTGCGGCCGCACCGTGGCGCTATGCGGCGACGCGATGAATTCGCTGAGCACACTGGGCTTTGCGGCCGATGTGCCCGCCGAGGCCGAAGGCCTCTTCCTCTGCCCCCAGGGGCCTTGCAGCGAGACGTTGCGCGAGTTCCTCGACGCCATCCAGGAACAGCCCCATCGCGGCCGTTGAGCGCCTGGCCCGTTGATTGATCCTTGCTCCAAGCCTGTCAGCTTGTGGCAGGCCTGTCGGAACTGCACCAAAAAGCGTGGCCCGCGTCGCGCTTCTTCTCGAAGCTGAACGCGGGCCACGCGCAGGGACGAACCGAGTCGCTATCTGCGCATCAACCCCACCACCAGGCTGATGATGGCCAGGATGATGAAGCCGTAAAACAGCAGTTGGGCAATGCCTGCGGCGCTGGCGGCAATGCCGCCAAAGCCGAACAGGGCCGCCACGAGGGCGACAACAAAGAAGATGATCGCGTAACGCAGCATGAGGTTTCTCCTTGGACTGTTGGCATCGCTAATCTAGGGCTGGCGCTGGTGCTGGGGTGCCGGCCCCCGCCGCGCTGCCGGGTAGGAAGCCGCCGACGCGGTTACAGCCGGCTTGGCGCTCGCATCCGCACGTGGCGCCGCAGCCGGTCCATCGCAGCTCACGGGCGGCAGGTCCTCCCCGGGATCGACGAAGGCCAACAGGGCGGCCGGCGGCGCCAGCGCCCCCAGGGCGATGGCGGCAATGGCCTTGCCGCCCAGGGCCTTGCCCTCCAGGGCGATGCGCGGGTCGCCCAAAGTGCCCTGCACGCGCACCGGTGAACGCAGCGTCAGCAACGAGAAGTCCTTGGGCCTGGCGACCAGCCGCAGGTCCAGTGTCTCGTCGGCCAGGCTGATGCGGCCGTCGATGTCGATGCGGCTGTCGCGGTTGTCCACCACGGCCGAGCGTGGCCTCAGCACACCCGCCTTGAAATTGCCGTCCAGGCGGGCGCAATTCAGCGCCAGGTTCTTGTCGCCGCGCAGCAGGATGCCCAGGCCTTGAGCCAGGTCCAGCCCGGTGGCTTCGGTCAGCAGATGGGAAATGCTGCCCTTGTCGAGCTGCAGGCGAATAGGCCCGTTCAGGCTGGCCAGCAATGCGGCCGTGCTGCCCCCGTGGCCCTGCACGTCGATGTCGGCGCGCATGCGGCCGGTCACGGGGTGTTCACTCAGGCTCTTGGCCTGGAACTTGAACCACTGCTCGATGGCCATGCCGCGTACGTCGGCATGCACCTGCCACAGCGGCGGGCTGGGGCGCGTGTCCAGCCGCAGCCGGCCGGCCAGCTCGCCGCCGGCCACGCCGGCATTGAAGTTCTCCAGCGTCAGCACGCCGCCTTCCAGCACCACGCTGGTATTCACCGGTGCCAGCGGCGCAAGCTTGGCGCTGCCGAGGTCGAGCTGGGTCAGCGCGACGGCGACGCGCGCGTCCATCGTGCTCAGCGACGGCAGATCCAGCGGCCGGTCGGGCAGCACGCGACCCGGGCGGCTGGGTGGCGCATCCGCGCCGACGGCTGGGCCTAAGTCGGCCAGGCGCAGCGGGCCGCCACGCAGCATGCCGCTGAGCATGGGGCGCCGTGTTGACTTCTCGCGGGTGTCGAAGCTGAAATCGCCGGCCAGTTGGCTCTTGCCGATGCGGGCACGGGCACCGCCCAGCTGCCAGACGCCCGAGGCATGCTGCAGCCGCCCGCTGAGCTCCAGCGGCGGCGTGCTGGGCAGGGTGATGCCGAAAGGGCGGCCGACGTCGGCCAGCGAGTTGCCGCGCACTTGCAGCTGGCCGTCCAGCGCGCGGGCGTCGAGCAGCGATGCGGCCGTGCCGGCGAAAGCGATGCGGCCGTCACGCTGGGTCAGTTCGGCACGCAGCTGCACCGGCGGCAGGCCGGTGTCGGCGGGCGCGAGCAGGGCCAGCCCGGCGCCGGCTTCGGCCTTCAGCGCGAGTTGCTGGCCGCGCAGCTTGCCCTTCAAATCGGCCGTCCACTGGCCGTCGGCCTGGGTCGCGAAGCGGGCGTCGCCGACCAGCAGCAGCGGCGCATCGTCCAGCTGGGCGCTGCCGTGGCGGACGACGAGGTGGTCGATCTGCGGCAGCTCGGCCGGCTCATCGCGGGCGCCCGAGGGTTGCACCGGCCAAGCCGTGCGGCCGGCGGCGTCACGCTGCCAGTTCAGGGACAAGGACTCGGCCTGTACCAGGCGCAGCCGCAGCGGTGCGCCGCGGCGCCAGGCCCAGATGTCACCCCATTGCCAGTTCAGCAGTACGTCCTTGGCGTCGGCCAGGGGCTCGCCGCGAGTGCCGTTGACGCGCAGCCGGGGGGCCTCGAGCCGAGGTTTCCACAATAGGTGCAGCCGAGCACCGGCGTCCATGTCCAGGCCGCGCTCGGCCTGGGCGGCCAGCCGGGGCGCGAGGCCAGGCCAGCCGGCCAGATCCATGCCCACGACGGCAATGACGACCAGCACGACGGCGCCGGCAATGGTGACGGCGACTTTCATGAAGGCCATGCTCGCGGCCGGTTGCCGGGACCGGCGTGGGACGGGGGGCCCCATGCCTGTAGGACGCTGGCTGACACACGCGCCTGTCGGTTCGGTCCGACAGGCGATCGGCGCCTGGGCCGAAATCGGGCGCGGCCCGAGGCGTCCAAAGTATGAAAACCGGCCTGATGGCCTCGCACCGGAAAGGACGCCCCAATGAAACAGCACACCACTGCCCGCCTGCCCCTGCTGGCCACTCTCGCCATGGCCGCCGCGCTTGGCGCCTGCAGCCGCCAGCCCGACGATGAACTGAGCGCCGGCCAGCGCGCGGACAACGCCGTGGCCGATGCCAAGCGCGAAGGCAGCGAAGTTCTGGCCGACGCCCGCATGTCGGCGCGCGAGGCCGCGGATGCGACAGCCCGCGTTTCTTCAGACATGAACATCACGGCCAAGGTCAATGCCGCGCTGGCCGTGGATGACCAGCTGAAGGCCACGCAGATCAATGTCGACACCCGTGACGGGCAGGTGACGCTGTCCGGTCAGGCGCCCGACCCGAGGTCGCGCGAGCGCGCTACGACGCTGGCCGCGGCCATCGACGGGGTGAAGCAGGTCAACAACCAGCTGGTGGTCACCCGCAACGGCTGACCCTGCAACTCGCCAAAGCAAAGGCGCCCCGCGAGGGCGCCTTTGCTTTGGCCGCGTCGGCATGCCGTCCGACAGTCCACCGCCGGCCGTAACGATAGCCTTGTCTAGACAACTGCAATCGCTTACTCATGGCCGCCCCTGTTTCTGCATTGAAACGCTTCATGACCGTGGCCAAACCCTATTGGGTGGGCGACCGGCGCGTCTGGGCCTGGGCCTTTCTGGTCGGGCTCATCGTGCTGATGCTGGCCGAGACGCAGTTCGCCGTGTTGCTGAACAACCAGACCGGCGAGCTGACCTCGGCACTGGCGGCGCGCGACGAGCCGCGCTTCTGGGCCGCGGTGCGCGCCATGCTGTGGATCATGGCCTTCGCGGTGCCTATCTTTGCCATCTACTACTACGCCCGCGACGCCTATGCCAACGACTGGCGGCGCTGGCTGACCCACCGCTTCCTGGACGGCTATCTGCGCGAGCGCCGTTACTTTCACATCGCCGGCGACGAGATCGACAACCCGGACCAGCGCATCGCCGACGACATCAACACCTTCACCAGCCGGTCGCTGCACTTCCTGCTCATCCTGCTGGGCTCGCTGATGCAACTGGTGGCCTTCAGTGCCGTGCTGTGGTCGCTGTCGCATTCGTTGGTGGGCTTTCTCGTCGTCTACGCAGTGGCCGGCACCCTGCTGTCTCTCGGCCTGTTCGGGCGGCCGCTGATCCGGCTCAACTACTGGCAGCTCAAGCGCGAGGCGGACTTCCGCTTCCGGCTGATGCGCGTGCGCGAGAACGCCGAGTCCATCGCCTTCTATGGCGGCGAAGACCAGGAGCGCCACCAGCTGCAGCAGCGCCTGCGCGCCACGCTGCTGAACACACGCAAGCTGATCCGCGCGCAGTTCGGGCTCAACCTTTTCCAGCGGGCCTTCAGCCAGCTGAGCCTGCTGGTGCCCAGCGTCGTGCTGGCCGCTGACGTGCTTGGCGGCCGGTTGGAGGTGGGCCAGGCAGTGCAGGCCGGTGGCGCCTTTGCGGCGGTGCTGGGGGCGGTGTCCCTCATCATCGACAACTTCGAAAGCCTCTCGCGCTTCGTGGCCGGCATCGACCGCCTGCATGTGATGACCGAAGTGCTGGATGCGGCACTGCCCGAGGCCGGCATCGACCGCCAGGAAGGCCGCGAGCTGAACATCAAGAACCTCACCGTGCACGCGCCGGGCAGTGACCGGGTGCTGGTCGAAAAGCTCTCCCTGCACGTGCCGGAAGGCGGCTCACTGTTGATCACCGGTGCCAGTGGCTGTGGCAAGAGCTCGCTGCTGCGCGCCATCGCTGGCCTGTGGACCCAGGGCAGCGGCCAGGTACTGCACCCGCCGCGCGAGGATGTCTTTTTCCTGCCGCAGCGGCCCTATCTGCAGGTGGGCACGTTGCGCAGCCAGCTCATCTACCCCAGCACGCAAAGCAAGCTCGACGACGAGGCGCTGCTGAAGGTGTTGGACGAGGTGCAGCTGCGCCACCTCGCCGAAGGCGACAGCGGCCTGGACCGCAGCGAGGACTGGGAAAAGCTGCTCAGCGGCGGCGAGCAGCAGCGCCTGGCATTCGCGCGCCTGCTGGTGCATGCGCCGCGCCTGGCCATCCTGGATGAGGCCACCAGCGCGCTGGACGACGCCAACCAGAAGCGGCTGTACCAGCGGCTGGCCGAACGCGGCACCACCCTGATCAGCATCGCCCACCGCGCCGCCGTGGCGGGCTTTCACCGCCATGTGCTGAAGCTGACCGGTGGGGGGCGCTGGACGCTGGCGAAGACGCCGCGCCGGCCGGCGGACAAGCCGGACAAGTGAGGGTTCGCGCGCAAGGGTCGGGTAGGAAATCGTCGCTACGATCCGCGCACTTCCTGCTGCTAGCCTGCGCGCCTTCCCGATGGACCTGACGATTGCCGCGATCCTGGGCCTGGATGGCCTGACCAACGGCGCGATCTACGCGCTGGTCGCCCTTGCCCTGGTGCTGGTGTTCTCGGTCACCCGCGTCATCTTCATTCCCCAGGGCGAGTTCGTCGCCTTCGGCGCGCTGACGCTGGCCGCCCTGCAGATGGGCAAGGTGCCGGGCACGGTCTGGCTGCTGCTGATGATGGCCATTGCGGTCGCTGTGCTGGACGTGATTCAGGGTTTGCGTGAACGCTGGCCGATGGCGCGCTTCAAGTCGCGCCTCATCATGCCGCTGGGCCTGCCCGTCGCCATTGCTGTGGCGACGCCGTCGATCGTCCAGCGCCAGCCCGCGCTGTGGATGCAAGTGCTGCTGACGCTGGCCATCGTCACCGCCATGGGCCCGCTGCTCTACCGCCTGGCCTACCGCGCGCTGTCCGGCGCCAGTGTGCTGACGCTGCTCATCGTGTCCGTCGGCGTGCACTTCGCGCTGACCGGCGTCGGCCTGGTCTTCTTCGGTGCCGAGGGCTATCGCACACCGGCCTTCTGGGAAGCGCGTTACGACGTCGGGCCGCTGAGCTTCACGGGCCAGACGCTGATCATCTTCGGCGCCTCCATCGCGCTGCTCGTGGCGATGTTCTTCTTCTTCGAGCGCACGCTGATGGGCAAGGCCTTGCGCGCCACCTCGATCAACCGCACCGGCGCTCGGCTGATGGGCATCTCGGGCGATGCGGCCGGCTCGCTGAGCTTCACGATGGCGGCCTTCATCGGCGCGCTGTCGGGCCTGCTGATCTCGCCGTCGACGACCATCTATTACGACACCGGCTTCCTGATCGGCCTGAAGGGCTTCGTCGCCGCGGTGTTCGGTGGCTTGGCCAGCTTCCCGATGGCGCTGGCCGGCGCGATCGGCGTCGGCCTTATCGAGAGCTTCGGCTCCTTCTGGGCCAGCGCCTTCAAGGAGGTCATCGTGTTCACGGTGATCCTGCCCATCCTCCTCTGGCGGTCCTTCGTGGATCCGCACCACGAGGAGCATTGACATGAACCGCACGCATCTGTCGGTCGCGGCGGCCGTCCTGCTCCTCGTGCTGCCCTTTGTGCCTGTGCCGGACTTTTGGATCACGCAGCTCAACTACATCGGCCTCTTTTCGTTGGTCGTGCTGGGCCTGGTGCTGCTGACCGGCGTGGGCGGCCTCACGTCATTCGGCCAGGCCGCGTTTGCCGGCGTCGGCGCCTACGCGACGGGTTATCTGACGACGGTGCTCGGGCTGTCGCCCTGGCTGGGCCTCGCCGCAGGTTTGGCGATCACGCTGGTGTTGGCCCTGGTCATCGGCGCGCTGACACTGCGCATGTCGGGCCACTACCTGCCGCTGGCCACCATCTGCTGGTGCCTGGCGCTGTACTACCTCGTCGGCAACCTGGAGGCGCTGGGCAAGTACGACGGCCTGCTCGGCCTGCCGGCCATCACGCTCGGTGATTTCAGCTTCCAGAGCGAGCGCCGCATCTATCTGCTGATCTGGCTCGCGGCCCTGCTCGCGGCCCTGGGCGTCACGCGGCTGCTGGACTCCCGGCCGGGCCGCATCATGCGGGCGCTGAACACCAACCGCGGTGGCGGCTCGACCATGCCCGAGGCCATGGGCGCATCGACCTTCCGCTACAAGCTCATCATGTTCGTCATCGCGGCCTTGCTGGCCTCGGTGTCGGGCTGGCTGTATGCCCACATGCAGCGCAGCGTGAACCCCTCGCCCTTCGGCATCAAGTTCGGCATCGAATACCTCTTCATGGCCGTGCTCGGCGGTATCGGTACGGTGGGTGGCGCCTTCACCGGCGCGGCCTTGGTCAAGCTCGCCGAGGACCAACTCAAGGTCGTGCTGCCCATGGTCTTTGGCGGCTCGGGCAATTACGAGATCATCGTCTTCGGCGTCGTGCTGGTGCTGGTGCTGCGCTTTGCGCCGGATGGGCTGTGGCCGCTGATTGCACGCTGGCTGCCGGCGGGCCGTGCGAAGGCGGTGGACGAATCGGTGCCGGCCCTGAGCGCGCGCAGCCACCCGCAGCCCGGCGCGGCGCTGCTGGACGTGCGCAAGATCCGCAAGCAGTTCGGTGGCCTGGTCGCCGTCAACGACATCAGTTTTGTCATCCGCGCCGGCGACATCGTCGGCCTCATCGGCCCCAATGGCGCGGGCAAGAGCACGACCTTCAACCTTGTCTCCGGCGTATTGCCGCTCACCAGCGGCGAGGTCGAGCTGCTCGGTCAACGCATGGACGGCCGCGAGAGCCGCGACATCGCCCGCGCCGGCTTGAGCCGCACCTTCCAGCATGTGAAGCTGGTGCCCGACATGACGGTGCTGGAGAACGTCGCTCTGGGCACCTATCTGCGCACCAAGAGTGGCACCCTGCGCGCGATGCTGGGCCTGAATGCGGCCGAAGAGGCTCAGGCCCGCGCCGAGGCCATGCGCCAGCTGCGCCGCATCGGCTTGGGCGACCAAGCCCATGAGCTGGCCGGCAACTTGGCGCTGGGGCCGCAGCGCCTCGTCGAGATCGCCCGCGCGCTGGCCAGCGACCCGTCGCTGCTGCTGCTGGACGAACCCGCCGCCGGCCTGCGCCACAAGGAGAAGGAAGCGCTCGCCGAAGTGCTGCGGCAGCTGAAGGGCGAGGGCCTGTCGCTGCTGCTCGTGGAGCACGACATGGACTTCGTCATGAGGCTGACCGACCGCATCGTCGTCATGGAGTTCGGTCGCTGGCTGACGGAGGGCACGCCCGCCGAAGTGCAGGCCAGCCCGGCGGTGCGTGCGGCCTACCTGGGAGCGGACGAATGAGCGCCTTGCTGGAGGTCGTCGACCTGCACGCCGGCTATGGGCGTGCCGAGGTGTTGCATGGCCTGAGCTTCACCGCGGCGGAGAAGAGCGTCGTCACCGTCATCGGCCCCAACGGCGCCGGCAAGTCCACGCTGCTGGGCGCGCTGATGGGCCTGATCCCGTCGCGCAGCAGCAGGCTGCGCTTTGCGGGCGAAGACATCGCCAAGCTGACGCTGGAAGAGCGCGTGCTCGCCGGTCTGGCCCTGGTGCCCGAGAAGCGCGAGCTGTTCGGCACCATGACCGTCGAGGACAACCTGCTGCTCGGCGGCTGGCGGCCCAAGAAGCTCGGCGACAAGCGCTGGCGCGACGGCATGGACAGCGTCTACGCGCGCTTCCCGCGCCTGAAGGAGCGCCGCGCGCAAGCGGCTGGCACCTTGTCCGGCGGCGAACGCCAGATGCTGGCCCTGGGCCGCGCGCTGATGGGCCAGCCCAAGCTGCTGATGCTGGACGAACCCAGCCTGGGCCTGGCGCCGCTGATCGTGCGCGAGATCTTCACCATCGTGGACGACCTGCGCGCCAGTGGCGTCAGCATCCTGCTCGTCGAACAGAACGCCCGCGCCGCGCTGCGCGTGGCTGATCATGGGCATGTGCTGGAGACAGGGGAGTTCGGGTTGAGCGGGGCGGCGGATCAGCTGGCGGCGGATCCGAGGGTGATTGAGACGTATCTCGGGGCCGGCCGGAAGGACTGAAGGTGCCTGACAAGCTGAGATCCAGGCGTGCTGGAACTTGCTTGCTCACGGGCTCAGTGTCATCAGCAACTCCTCGCCCAGCATGTCGATGATCTTCACGGCCACCGTCGCGCCAGCGGGCGGCGCTGGCAGCTCGTATCGCCCGTTCACGAGGTCCTGCTTTCGCTCTGGCACGTCCGCTAGCGCCACGTTGAAGACCTGGCCGTCGTGCTGCGTATCGATCAAGATGCAATCGACCACCGCGCGCCAGTCGGTGATCTGGGCGCGGAAAATGCCTTGCTCCAGATTCAGCCGCTGCATGATGCTGGGCGACACCACGTCTTGAACCTCCACCACCAATTGGGCGGTGGCCCCTTCGCCAGTGCGCTTGGCGCTGACCTGGGCGGTCAGCGGCTCATGCTTGATGATGCCGCCGAGCTTGCGGTCCGTGCGCAGTTCCACCACGTGCAGTTTGTTGACGGGGCGGTTTCGGTTGTAGGCATCTACGGCGGCTCGGGCGGCGTGCTCCCAGCCCAGGCAAACCACCATCACGTCGCGTTCTTCGGTGGGCCGGGTCTTCAATTCATTGCGAACGGCCTCCAGGTCCAGCGGCGTCAGTGGATGGTTGAACGGCACGATCTTGACCAGGCGACCGCCTTGGGTGCCTTCAAAGAACGAGTCGGTTCTCGTTCGGGTGACGCCCAGGTGCTGACAGGCTAATTCAACGGCTTCGTTGTGCTGGATCTGCAGGTCGTAGTCGTTGACGCGGTAGGTGGCGAAACTGAGTTGACTCGGCTTCTGTGAGGATTCAGTCGTTCCGATCAGGTCGCCCTGCTGGGGCGTGGTGTCGACTACGGCCTGGGTTTGCATCGACTCCAAGATGCGCTTGGCTGTCGTTTGAATCGCACCCTTGTTGATGTCGCAGCCGATCCAGCGTCGGCCCAACTGCTGAGAAACCACAGCCGTTGTGCCCGAACCGACGAAGCAGTCCAGCACCAGATCGCCTGGGTTCGACGAGACCTTGATGATCCGCTCCAGCACCGAATCTGGCTTCTGCGTGGGGTACCCAGAGCGATCCAGGGCCTGCGAATTCACCGGCGAGATGTCTTCCCAGATGTTCTGTAGTGGCAGCCCTTGCATTTCATCGAGATACCGCTTGTAGCGCGGCATGCCGCCGGGCTTGGGTTGGACGATTCGACCCTGCTTGATCAAGTCTTCGGCGTTCTTCTGACTAAAACGCCAGTGCCGCTTCAAGCCCATCAACTCGTAGTAGGGGTTGCCCTTTTCGGCGCCTCCCGGGCCAGTGATGTCAAACAGTTGGTACTTGCGACCGTCAGCGTCCATCAGGTTGTACTTCTTCAGGTACTCGTCCCCATACGGGGTGTACTGGATGTTGAAGGTGTACTGGTCGCTCTTGCTCACGACCAAGATCACGTCATTGATACTGCCGAACGACTTGTTGCCTTGGGTCGTGTTGCTGTGCGCACTGGTGCGCTTCCAGATGACTTCACTCACGAAGTTGTCCGCGCCGAATACCTCGTCAACCAGGCAACGCAAATGGTGGTGCTTGCGCCAGTCGCAGTGCAGTAAAGCGTCGCGTCGTCGCTCATCAGTTCCCGAAGCAACAGCAGGCGTTCGTACATGAACTGCAGGTAGTTGTCGTTGGCCCAGATGTCGCTGTATTGCACCTGCTCGCCGAGCGTGTAGTCCTCGCCGTCGATCTTGACGTTGCCCTTGGCGCCGCGAAGCTGCACTGAGCGCACATAGTCCGCGCCGCTATCAAACGGCGGGTCGATGTAGATCAGCTTGACCTTGCCGCGAAAGCCGTTGGCCAGCAGGTGCGCCAGTACATCCTTGTTGTCGCCGTGATAGAGCAGACCGCCGTGCGGCAAGTCCTTGGGCCAATCGCCCCAGTCCACGGCGGCAGAGGGTTTACCCCCCCCTGCCACGAAACTTTCGACGGCCTGGGCGGGATATGCCCGCACGCGGGCGAGAGGCTTCTTGCCCACCCAGGTGAGCATGGGGCGGCCCTTGGCCTTGGTGACGGTCACGTCCTTAGGCTTCTTGATGTTGTCGGTCATGGTCTGTCTGTGTTCTTGGCGTTGTCGCTGCCTGGTCAGGCGCCGCGAATGAAGTCGCGGACTTGGGCGTAGCCCTCGGGTTTCACGTCGCTGCCTTCGGAAAACATCACGTGGTAGGCCAGCTTTTCGGGGTTCAAGCCCTCCCAAGATTTCAGCGCCACGGCCTTCCTGCCTTCCAGGGTTTGCGCGGCCTCGCCACGGCCCAGGCGCTCCAGGTCGCCCTTGATGTCGGGGCTGTAGCTGTCGCGCTTGACCTCCACCACCAGGTGTTTGCCATCCGCGCGTCGCAAGACGAAGTCAGGCGTGTATCGATGCCACCGGCCGTCGTCGCCCAGGTACTCGGCGTAGAGGTCGGTCTTGGCCGGGTCGGTGATGCCGCCGGTGAACCAAACCCCTTCAATCTGATGAGCCTCGGTCTGCAACTGGGCCAGAGCCCACCGCAGAAAGTCGGCTTCGGGGCCGGAGTCGAAGTTGTAGCCCTCGTAGTGGAAGCTGCTGGCCAGTGCATGCGCGGCGTCGGGCGTGTCCCGCGCTGTCAGGTAGAGCGGCTCGCGTTCCTTGGCAAAGCTGATACGGGCCGTGTAGACCGGCTGGCCCGCGCGCTCTGACAGTTCGAAGCCCTCGGCTTTCACCAGCGCGATGGCCACGTCGATTTCTTCAAAGTGCTCTTCGTAGTCAGAGCGTTGCGTTTCGATCTGTTCGCCCAGCTTGTCGAGGTGGTAGTTGGGGATGTCGGCGCCAACCCCGTAGGCCCTGCGCAGTGCGGCCAAAACGTCGCTGGTGGTCAAGTGGTAGTTGGCGGCCAATTCGGCTGCGGCGGCGTAGGCGTCCAACTCTGGCGGCGGCGCCGGGAGTACGTCATCTCCGCCATCCACCTTTTGCAGCGCGGTCCTGCCTGAGGCTGTTTGCACGGGCGTCAACGTCTCCACCGTCACACCTGCTGGAGCGACCACGTCCGGTACCGTCAAGTGAAGCGGTGTCGTCGTCCCGGTCTCGGCCTTGCGGCGGTAGCGCAGTACGCGCTTCCTGATTAGCAGGGGCGGCAAGTGGGGTCGGTGCAGGACGATTTCGCGCTCCACCCGCTCGGCCTGCTGGGCGTCCAGGTCCTTGAGTGAGGTGCCATAGGTCTCGGCCAGCTGAGACTCCAGCGTCTTGCGGTTGCTGTCAGTCAGGTAGACCCGAGCCGGATGCTTGTTGCCCGGCACCTGGCGCAGGCAGCGAGTGGCAGCTTGAAGCACGAAGTTGTTGCTGTGGGCCAGCTTGCGCACCAGCGCCGTGGCGAACAGGCTGGGGCAGTTCCAGCCTTCGGTGCCCATGTTCACCAGCAACAGCACCCGTTCGGGCGCTTCGGGGTTGCGAGCCACGGCCTCGAACTGGCGCCGCGTGGCTTCGCTGCTTTTGCCATCGACGGCCAAGATGGTGTCGGTGCCTATGCCCCGTTGGGCAAGTGCCGATTCGACGGAGCCGCGAAGTTCGTCGCGGGTTTCGATATTGGGGAAGTACAGGGCCAGGCGCGCTGGCGCACCGTTGGGCAAGCTTACGGCCCAGTAGTCGCGCACGAAGTCTTCGATGACGTTGGACACCAACGTGTCGGCCTCGCCGTCGCCCAGGTCAAACACCTTGATGTTCCTGGCCAGCTCCTTCAGCACGCCGTCTCGGATACCTTCGCCCAGGCCGTACCAGACCACCACGTCCCGCAGGGGCTGGCGTTCGAAGTACGGCGTGCCGGTGGCATTGATGACGACGATGAGGTTGGTTTCCTCGGCCAGATAGTCAATGGTGCGCCTGACCTTCTTGATGCCGTCGTCCTTGAAAACGAGTTCGCCGGTCTTCTTGTCCTTCTCCCACTTGCCCAGCAGCTTCTGGCCGTAGGTGTGGTGAGCCTCGTCCGAGAAGACGGCCAAGTGCGGCAGCGACGCCACGGCTTGTAGCCGCAGGTTGGCCAGTTCGGTCTGTTCCTCCACCTTCGTGCCCGCAAACAGCGGCGCTTGCTGGCCGTTGCCGCGCACGTTGGGCTTCTGGATGCGGATCTTCTCGGTGTTGGTGACGATGACATTGAAGTTGCTGCCCCACACGATCGGGATCTGCTTGTCACCGTCGCGCGTGAAGGTCAGCTTCAAGCTGGCGGCGAATGACTTGTGCATGCGCGGCGGCAGCAGCTTGTCATAGGGCACGTCAGACAACTCGCGCAGTGCGCTGAGGATGGTCTTGCCCGGGGCAAAGATCAGCGCGTTCTGCACGAAGGGGCCGTCGGGGTACTCCATGGACATGGCGAACTCGGTGGCCACGATGGAGCCCATCAAAATCGTCTTGCCCGCCCCCATGGCCAGGGCCAGGATGTAGCTGGCGTAGTCAAGAGTCAGGGATTCGCGCAGGCTTTCAAGGTGGTTGTCTCGGACGAACTGGTTGTCTTCCTGGACGCGCTTGATCAAAGCCGCGTAGTTGTATTTGGCCTCCTTGAAGAGGCGCTCCTTGACCCCCATGGCATCCAAGCGGTCTGGCAGATCTTCGAACAATCGTTCATAGAGTTCCGGGACTTTGGGGGTTCCGAGCACCAACCGCAGATACCAGTAGGTTTCCAAGGCTCTGAACTGGGCTCGCCGCAAATAGCGAAGCTGGCCAGCCTCGCCGTCTTCTGTGGCGAACTCCATGATTTCGCGAATCGCAGGGAAGTCGTCGCTGGGGTAGTTCGCTGCTCGCCACGTGTCCACGCGCAGTGAGAGGGCTTGATATAGGTAGGACATGCAGGCTCAGCGCTGATGTGGCGTGGTTGCACCCGGCCACAGCCGAGCAAAGTCAAACGAAAGTTGGCGGTGATGCCGAATGGACAGCAGGTACACGGCGGCCTTGGCTTGCGGCGATGCATCCGCCACCGTGTAGAGCATCAGGTGGTCGCCGTGCAGGTACTCACGCAGTGCATCCGGTGCGCCTGCTGGCAGTGCAGCCAGCTGCGCCAGCGCCTCGGCCGACTGCGGTGGGTTGGCCAGGTAGCGCCGGCCAATGCGCGGGAAGCGCCGCAGGTTGGGGATGACGGTGGTGCGCAACTCGGCCAGCAAGTCATCAAAAGCAAAGCCGGCGTCTGCTTCCACCAGGAAAGCCTCGACGGCGTCCAGGCGCTCCAGGAAGCTCGCGGTCAGCTCGACTCGGTACAGGGGCTCAGCCACGCTTCTTGGTGGCGTGCTTGGCGGTGAGCTTGGCCTTGATCGCTGTGCTGGATGCTTTGGCGGCGGCCAAGCGGCTGCGCTGACGTTTGGCAATCGCCCCGTCGGCCTCAAAGGTGCGGCCGGCCGCGATGTCGGCCAAGCCGCGCTGGGCGTCGTCGATGAGCAGCAGGTGGATGCGCTCGCGCTCCAGCCGGTGGTAGTAGTCCAGCCGGTCGGCGTCGATCAGTGCGACGTAGCTCTCGCCGTTCTTGGTGATGATCTTTTCGGCGCCGGCCTTGGCCTGATCGGCCAGCTCGGAGAGGTTGGCGCGTGCCTGGGTGAAGGGCACTACATCACTGGCTGCAAAGCCCATGGCCGGCTCCTTGAGAGGTAGATGACAGAATCCTGTGCAGTCTACTTCACGCGTTCCAGCATGGCGGTGCCGGACGCAATGCGCCGGCTGGTCAGGGCCTGACCAACATCGTCGGCGCGATGCCGAACATGCGCCGGCACGTCCGGCTGAGATGAGCCGAATCCGCAAAGCCCCAATCCTGCGCCGCTTCAGTCCACGACACCCCGCCCATCGCCGCGCCGACGGCGGCTTCGACGCGGGCCCAGAGCAGATAGGCCCGCAGCGACATGCCGGTCTGCGCGACGAAGAGATGGCGGAAGCGGCTGGGTGAGAGATGTGCCGCGGCAGCGGCTTGTGCCAGTGTCACCGGCTCGCTCAGGCGGCCCCTCATGAACTCGATGGCGCGGCTGATGCGCGGGTCCACGCTCAGCGTGGGCGGCGCCTGACCGCACAAGGTGTCGACGATGCGGTGACTGATATCGACGAGGGCTTCGCCCAGCGCGTCGGCGGTGAATGCGTCGAGCAATTCCGCAAGCAGGGTCTGGATAGCCTCGACGGGCAGGTCGACGATGGCTGCTGCACCGTACTGCTGCAGCAGGGCACGACCTTGCGCGGTCTCGGGCTCCACAAAGATCTGCGCCACCGTTTCGCCGCCACCATCGAACTGATGGCGCTGGTGCGGGCTGACCATGGCGACGGCGCGCGCCTGCCATGGCTGCTCGTCGCTGCACAAGCGCAGCCGCCCGGTGAGGGCCATGGAAATCTGGATGGCGTGATGGGCATGCGCCTGGGCGCGACCCGTGGCGCGGCCGATCCACAGGCTGCCACCGCTCCACAGCAGCACGCGGCCGATGCCGACGATGGGCTTGGCCGACGGCATCAACGCCTCTCGCTGCGCCAGCGCAGATCAGCCGTTTTGTTCAAGCCGGCAGGGCCCGCAATGAACAGAATTCTTTTCACGGACAAACCGGTCCGCATCTTTGTCACCTCACGGAGCTATCCATGCAAAACACCACCACCCCCGCCTGCAATTGCGCCAACTGCCCCGGCGCCTCCTGCACCTGCGGTTGCCAGTCGCTTGCGACCCAACTGGCCGCCGCGGCAGCCACTGCCGGCTGCGCCTGCGGACCGAACTGCGCGTGCCAACCCGTCTGCCGTTGCGCCTGAGACACACCGTGCGGCACAGGCTAACACCCGCGCCGCACGGTCGCGGCGCCTACTGCGCCGTGAACCCCCCATCCACCGCCAGCGACTGCCCCGTCAGATAGCGCGCCTTGTCGCTTGCCAGGAAGACGATGGTCTGCGCGATCTCGTCCACCGTGCCGGCGCGCTTGGCCGGGATGGCGGCGAGCAGGCCGGCCTTGGCGTCTTCGCTGCGGCCGAGGAAGCGTTCCATCATGTCGGTCTGGACAGGTCCCGGCGCGACAGCGTTGACGCGCACGCCGGCGGCGGCGCCTTCGAGCGCGGCGCTCTTGGTCAGGCCTTCGACCGCATGCTTGCTGGCCACATAGACCGACGCGCCCGCAAAGCCGATCAGCCCGGCCACCGACGACAGGTTGACGATGGCGCCGCTGCCCTGGGCCAGCATGGCGCGCATCTCGTGCTTCAGCGAGAACAGCACGCCGCGCACATTGGTGTCGAAGATGGCGTCGTAGTTCTCGGCGCTCTGCTCGGCGATCGGGCCGTTGCTGCCCTCGGTGCCGGCGTTGTTGACGGCCACGTCCAGGCGGCCGAAGCGCTCGACCGTCTGCTCGACGAGCGAGCGCACCTCGGCCTCGTGGCGCACGTCGGCGCGGATGAAGGTGGCGTCTGCGGCGCCTTGCGTTTTCAGTTCGGCGGCCAGAGCCTGGCCTTCGGGTTCGCGGCGACCGCTGACGACGACGACTGAGCCTTCCTTGGCAAAGGCGAGGGCGGTGGCGCGGCCAATGCCGGTCAGGGCGCCGGTGATGAGGACGATGCGAGACGAGGTCATGGAAATGACTCCAGTGGTTGAGTGAACTCACTGTGATTGCTGCCTCCTCAATGCAGAAGCCGGCCGGTTTGCCTAAGATTTATTCCAATCAAGACTGAAACGAGCAGCCATGGACCGATTGCAGTCAATGCAGACCCTGGTGCGGGTCGTCGAGCTGGGCAGCTTCTCGGCGGCGGCGCGCGAACTGGGCAGCACGCAGAGCGCCGTCAGCAAACAGGTGGCGGCGCTGGAGAAGGCACTGGGCGCGCAGCTGCTGGCCCGCAGCACACGGGCGCTGAAGCTCACCGAGGCGGGTGAGCGCTATGTGGAGCAGGCGCGGCGGCTGGTGGCCGAGATCGCCGAGGCCGAGAGCGAGCTGCGCGACGGCGAGCACCGGTTGCAGGGTTGGCTGCGCGTCGCGACGTCGGTCAGCTTCGGCCGGCTCAAGCTGCTGCCGCTGGTGCGCAGCTTCCTGGTTGCACACCCTGGCGTGAGGATCGACCTGCGCGTCAGCGACGGCTTTGTCGACCTCATCGAGCAGGGCATCGACGTGTCGGTGCGCATCGGCGAGCAGCCGGACTCCAGCCTTGTCGCGCGCCGCATCGGCACGACGCGGCGCTTGGTCGTCGCGCGGCGCGGCTACTTCGAGGGGCGGGGTGAGCCGCCGCGCGAGCCGGCGGATCTGTTGGCTCACAACTGCCTGGTCTACAGCGAACTGCGCTCGCGTGACGCCTGGACGCTGGCGGCCGGCCCGGGCGCCAGCGCCGCGCCGGGCAGCCTTGTCACGGTGCAGGTGGGCGGCAATCTGCAAACCAACAATGGCGAGGTCATTCGCGAGGCGGTGCTGAGCGGCATGGGCCTGGCCTTCGGGCCGACCTGGCTGTTCGAGGCCGAGCTGGCCAGCGGCGAGGTGGAGCCTGCATTGCCGCATTGGCCAGGCCGCGATATTCCCATTCAGCTCGTCAGCCCGCCGCAGCGGCGCAACTCAGCCAAGGTCAGGGCTTTTGGCGATCACCTGGCGGCCGGGCTGGCCTGAGAGATGCGCTGCCAGGCGAGCAGCAGGTTGTTGGCCGGCATGTCCAGCCGTTCGCGCAGTTGCAGACCCGCGGCCGCGGCTTGCTCCGCGACATCGTTCAACCGGCGGATGCCCCATGCTGGATTGCGCTCGCGCAGGTCGGCATCGAAGGCGAGATTGCTCGGCGCCGTGGCCTCGCCGTCGACGAGGTAGGGGCCGTAGGTGATCAGCAACCCGTCGGGCGCGAGATGCCGCGCGGCGCCTTGCATCAGCCCGGCCGTGCAGGCCCAGGGCGCGATGTGGATCATGTTGGCGCAGTAGATCGCGTCGACCCGCGCCGGCACGCCCGCCCAGTCGGCGTCGAGCACGTTCAGCGTGATGGGCGGGCGCACGCGGGCCAGGCCTTCGCACCAGGCGGCAATCGATGGCAGCGAGGCCGCGTCGAAATCGCTGGGCTGCCAATGCCAGCCGGGCAGGCCTTCGCTGCAGAAGGCCGCGTGCTGGCCCGTGCCGCTGGCAATCTCCAGCATGACGCCTTGTGCGGGCAGCAGGCGCTGCAGGGCAGCGAGGATGGGCGGGCCGTTGCGTTCGGCGGCGGGGCTGTGGCGGCGAGGGTTGTCCATGGCGGCATCTTGCCTTGCCGCCGCTAACCTCGCCCCTCATGGCCTATCTGCACCGCGATGCCATCGCCGACGACCTGCCGCGCATCGTCGACATCTACAACTTCGCCGTCGCGACGCGCACCTGCAGTTGCGACCTCGAACCGACGACCGTGGCCAAACGCCGCCCGTCTTTCGACCAGCACACGCCCGACCACCGGCCGCTGTGGGTGGCCGAGGACAGCGACAAACCCGGCCAGGGCGCCATCGGCTATCTCGGCTTCTTCCACTTCATGAACGAGAGGCCGGGCTACTTCATCACGGCCGACCTGGCCATCTACCTGCACCCCACCTACCAAGCCAGGGGCCTGGGCAGCTATCTGTTGGCACAGGCCATTGCCAGTTCGCCCGCGCTGGGCATCGAGACGCTGACGGCGACGATCTTTGCGTCCAACGTTGGCAGCCTGCGCCTGTTCGAGAAGCATGGCTTCGAGCGCTGGGGCTTCATGCCGCGGGTGGCGCGGCTGGAGGGCGTGGAGAAGGACCTGGTGCTGGTGGGGCGACGGCTGAGCTGACGGCGACTCCCATCGGCCGCGGAAAGAATGACTTGCGGCGCGCGCCGTTTCGCCAGAGCGCGGCGCTGGGCACAGTGGTCCGGTCTTCAACGGAGCCTTCCATGACCCTCAAGCTGTACCGCCACGCGCTGTCTGGCCACGCCCACCGCGCCGAGCTCGCACTGTCCCTGCTGGGCCTGCCGCATGAACTCGTCGACATTGACTTCGCCACCCGCGCACACAAGACGCCCGAGTTCCTCGCCCGCCATCCCTTCGGCCAGTTGCCGCTGCTGGATGACGACGGCCATTGCGTCTGGGACAGCACGGCCATCCTGGTCTACCTGGCCAGCAAGTACGACCCGGCGGGCCGCTGGCTGCCGGCCGACGCCGCCGGTCGCGCGGCGGTGCAGGCCTGGCTGTCGGTGGCCTCGGGCCTGATCGCCTTCGGCCCCGCGGCGGCCCGCCTCGTCACCGTGTTCGGCGCACGCTTCGATGCTGACGAGGTGATCAACCGGGCTCACACCTTGTTCAAGGTCATGGAAGGCGAGCTGGCTCGTCGCTCCTTCCTGGTCGGCGACCACGCCACGCTGGCCGACATCGCCGGCTACAGCTATATCGTCAACGCGCCCGAGGGCAATGTGGACCTGGCGCCCTATCCGGCGCTGCGTGCCTGGCTCGCGCGCATCGAGGCGTTGCCGGGCTTTGTGCCTTTCAAGACCACGCCGGCCGGCCTGCGGGCCGCCTGAAATGAAGCCCCTCGCCCGGTCCCATCCCGCTGAACGCGGCTGTGCCCGGCCGGTCCCCCGAGGGGACGGCGATGCTCCCGGCATCGAGCCGCGAGCACATCGCCAGGGCGGGCCGGCTAGGGAGCGGCCCGGCGCTCGGCCCGCAAATACGAAAGGCCACTGAAAATGGATCAACCCTTCCACGCCGGCGAGGTCGCCGTGCAGTCTCGCGTCGGCGTCGCCGAGCGCATGGCCGAGGTCGGTCGCCGCGTCGTGCGCGACCACATGCCCGAGCAGCACCAGCGCTTCTACGAGCAGCTGCCGCTGATGCTGGCCGGCAGTGTGGACCCGACCGGTCGGCCCTGGGCCACGGTGTTGGTGGGGCCGCCGGGTTTCGTGCAGGCGCCGGATGCCTGGCATCTGACCTTCGCGGCCACGCCCATCCCGGGTGATCCGGCCGCGGCCGGCATGACACCGGGCGCGCGGCTCGGCTTGCTGGGCATCGAGTTGCACACTCGCCGGCGCAACCGCGTCAACGGCAAGCTGCTGACGGTCGAGCCCTCAAGGTTGCGGCTGCAGGTGGAGCAGACGGTAGGCAACTGCCCGCAGTACATCCAGGGCCGCGAAGTCGAGTGGTTGCGCGATGCGGCGGACACGCGGCCGCGCGTCATCGAGCGCGTTTCGCAACTGGACGGCGACGCGGCGTGGCTGATCGCCGCCGCCGACACCTTGTTCGTCGCCACGCATGCGGGCGCGGCAGGGGCGGATGTGTCGCACCGCGGCGGTCCCGCCGGCTTCGTCACGCAAGAGGACGCGCGAACGCTGCTGGTGCCGGACTACTCCGGCAACCGCATGTTCATGACGCTTGGCAACCTGCAGCTGGACGGCCGCGCGGGTCTGCTTTTCATCGACTTCGAGCGCGGCGATCTGTTGACATTGACCGGCCGCGCGGAAATCGTCTGGGACGGGCCGGAACTGGCCGTGCTCGACAACAAGGCCGAGCGCGCCTGGCGCTTCCACCTGGATGAGGGCTGGTGGCTGCGTGATGCGCTGCCGCTGCGCTGGCGGTTCCGCGACTGGGCACCGCAGAACGTCTAGCGCAGGGCGGGATTCGCGCGCAGGCTGTCCACCGCCAGGTCGACAAAGGCACGTACTTTCTGTGTCATGTGCCGGCCCTCGTGATGCACGATGTGGACGGGGATGGCCGGCGGCTCGAAGCCCTCCAGCAACGGGACCAGCTCGCCGCGGGCCAGCGCGTCGGCCGCCTGGTAGCTGAGCAGGCGCACGATGCCCAGGCCGGCCAGCGCGAAGGAGCGGGCGGCATCATTGGTTGTCGTGCGCAAGCGGGGGCGGATGCGCTGCACCAGCGGTCGACCCGCTTCGGCAAAGCGCCATTCAGGGTAGGGCGCGACCTGGGTGGGCTGGATCAGCGTGTACCGGGGCAGGTCCTCGGGGCGCTGCGGCCGGCCATGCGCGGCGAGATAGCCGGGCGACGCCAGCAGCATGCGCCGCACCTGGCCAACGCCGATGGCGCGCAGCGAGGAGTCGGGCAGCTCGCCGATGCGCACGGCCACGTCCAGGCCCTCGTCGACGAGGTTGACGACGCGGTCGACGAAGACGCATTGCGCGTCGACGTCCGGGTAGCGCTGCAGATAGTCGGTGACGATGGGCGTGACGTGCAGGTTGCCGAACAGCACCGGCGCCGTGACGCTGAGCAGGCCCTTGAGCTGGCTGCGGCTGCCGCTGGTGACGGCTTCGGAGTCGCTCACGTCGGCCAGGATGCGCCGGCAGTCCTCGGCGTAGCGGGCGCCGGCCTCGGTCACGCGCACGCTGCGGGTGGTGCGTGAGAGCAGGCGCAGGCCGAGACGCGCTTCCAGCTCGGCCACAGCGCGCGTGACGACTGGGGCCGACAGGTCCAGCTTGCGCGCCGCGCTCGCGAAGCCGCCACTGTCGACGACAGCGACGAAGACTTCCATGGCCTGCAGGCGATCCACGGATCAGGCCAGCCGCCCGGCCTGGAAGTCGCGCACGGCCTGCACCAACTCAGCCTCGGTGTTCATGACGAAGGGGCCGTACTGGGCGATGGGCTCGCCCAGCGGCTTGCCGGCAATCAGCAGCGCGCGGGTGGCGGCTTCGCCTGCTTGCAGGCGTACGCCGTCGCTGCCGGGCGTGTTGGCGAGGATGGCCATGCGGCCGGAGGGCACCTGGCAGCCACTCTCGAACTTCAGCCCGCCTTCGTAGACATAGACGAAGGCATTGAACTCGGGTGGCAACAGCTGCTCGAAACGGGCGCCGGGCGCGAAGTGCAGGTCGAGATACAGCGGCTCGGTGCTGTCGCGCTGCACGGCACCCTCGACACCATGGCTCGCGCCGGCAATGACGCGCGCCTTGACGCCGTCGCGCTCGAACTCGGGCACCTCGTGGCCGGCCACATCGCGGTACCAGGGCGCGCGCAGCTTGTCCTTGGCGGGCAGGTTGAGCCAGAGCTGGAAGCCGGCCATGCGGCCCGCGTTCTGCTCCGGCGTCTCGCTGTGGATGACGCCGCGGCCGGCGGTCATCCATTGCACGCCGCCGTCGCTGATCAGACCTTCGTTGCCGGCCGAATCGCGGTGGCGCATGCGGCCATTGAGCATGTAGGTGATGGTCTCGAAGCCGCGGTGCGGGTGGTCAGGGAAGCCGGCGATGTAGTCGTCGGGGTTGTCCGTGCCGAAGGCGTCGAGCATCAGGAAGGGGTCCAGCCGGCGCTGCAGGTTCTGCGTCAGCACGCGGTTGAGCTTGACGCCGGCACCGTCGCTGGTCGGCTGACCAGCGACGAGGCGCTCGACCTCGCGCGGTTGGTTCAACAGGGAAGTGGCGACGGTGTTCATGGCGTTCTTTCAGGCGATCAGAAATTCGGAGATCTGGGCGCGGGCGTTGGCGAGGCCTTGCTCCGCGGCGAAGGCCATGCCCTCAGCGTAGACGAACTCGACATCGGTCATGCCCAGGAAGGCCAGCACGGCGCGCAGATAGGGCGTCATCTGGTCGCTGGGCTGGTCGCGATGGATGCCGCCGCGGCTGGTGACGATGTAGACCTTCTTGCCGGTCACCAGGCCGACAGGGCCCTTCTCACCGTACTTGAAGGTGACGCCGGCGCGGGCGACGGCGTCGATCCAGTTCTTGAGCTGGGCGGTGATGTTGAAGTTGTACATCGGCACGCCGATGACGACGGTGTCGGCGGCCTGCAGTTCGGCGATCAGCGCGTCGTCCAGCGCGACGCGGGCGGCCTGCTCGGGCGTGCGCTGGTCGGCAGGCGTGAACAGGGCGCCCAGCGCGGCTTCGTCGAGCACAGGTTGGGGTGTCAGCGTCAGATCGCGCACGGTGGTCGTGGCGCCAGGGTTGGCGGCGCGCAGGCCGGCGGTCAGTTCGCTGGCCAGGCGGGTGGAAACCGAACCTTGGTCATCGGTGGCACGACGGGCGCTGGCGTTGATTTGCAGGATGTTCATTCGGGTGCTCCAGGTTGGCGGTTGCGATGGAATGAACTCTAGAACTGTCCAATCAACTTCAGAAGTTGGTGATTTGCATATGATTGTTCCGCCAATGGATCAATGGGGCCAATGATGGAATCAGACGCCGACGACCTGCTGCTGTTTGCCCGCGTCATGGAGGCTGGCAGCTTCAGCCGCGCCGCCGAGCGGGTGCACTGGCCCAAGAGCACGGTGTCGCGGCGCATCGGCGCGCTGGAGACCCGGCTGGGCGAGAAGCTGCTGCAGCGCACGACGCGCAAGTTGACACTGACCGACTTCGGCGCCGGCGTGCTGGAGCACGCGCGAGCAGTCGCTTCAGAGGTGGATGGCGCGCTGGCGCTGGCCCTGCACCGCCAGCAAAAACCCAGCGGCCGGTTGCGCGTCAGCATGCCGGCGGACTTCGCCCAGGAGGTGGCGGCCGGCATGCTGGCCGAATTCGCGCTGGCCTACCCGGAGGTGCAGCTGGAGCTGGACCTGACGCCGCGGCGCGTGGACCTGATCGGCGAGGGCTTCGACCTTGCCATCCGCATGGGATCGATGGACGAGGACAGCCAGCTCGCTGCGCGCAAGCTGGCGACGACGCATTGGGGCCTGTACGCGTCACCGGGCTACCTGGAGCGGGTCGGCGAGCCGTTGTTGCCGCAGGCCTTGGACACCATGCACGGGCTGATGCTGCTGACCCGCCACGGCGAGCCCGTGCCCTGGCGGCTGCAGCGCGAGGGGGCCGAGCCCCACCTCGCCCGGCCGGCGCAGCGCACGTTGGCCAATGCGCCCAGCCTGCTGGCTCAGTTGGCGCAAAGCGGCGTCGGCATCGCCGGTATTGACCGCCTCATCGTCAGGGATGCGCTGGCGCTGGGCCGGCTGCAGCGCCTGCTGCCGGACTGGCACCTGCCGGGCTCGAGCTGCTGGGCGGTGTTCCCGGAGCGCCGGCTGATGCCGTTGCGCACCCGGGTGTTTCTGGAGGCGATGTCAGCCCTGCTGGACAACTGCCCGGCGCCGGGCCCTTGAGCCCGCCAGCGCCACGACGACGAGGCCAACGGCCAGCAGCGCCGCCATGTCGGGCTCGGGGACGGCCACCGCGAACACGGCTGCAGCGAGCTGCTGGTGCGCCAGGGTCGTGGGGTGGATGCCGTCCCAGAACAGCGCGGTGCTGAGATCGCAGCTGCTGGTGGTTGCTGCGCAGGCATTGGTCCAGTTGCTGAAGCCCAGCTGCGCGGCATTGTCCACGGCGCTCGTCATGAAGCCGTACATGTCGAAGACCTGTGCGCCGCTGCCAGCCAGCGCGCCGGTGAGGGCGGTGTCCATGGCGAAGCTCAGCGCCGAGGCCTGGCCGCTGGCGCCCATCGCGTTGGCCAGCGGCGTGAGGCCGAAGTTCGGCGTGTTCAGCACCAGCACATGCTGGGCGCCGGCGAGCTTGAGGCTGCCAACGATGCCGGCCATGTCGGCGGCGTAGCTGGCCACTGTCGCGGCAGCCGTGGCGTCAGCGTCGGCACCCATGGCGATCGCTTCCAATGCGACACGGATGTTGTTGCCGCCGCCGGCCACCACGTAAAGAGCGTTCGGATCGGCGAGGTTGCCGGTGGCGCCCAGATACATGCCAAGCTGGGTTTGCATGCTGTACGGGAAGCCCGGCAACTGCGGAATCTCGCCACCGTTCAGACTGGTCTGTGCACCACCGAAGGCGAAGTTATTGCCGCCGGCCAGTGAGGGCGATAGCGCCACGCCGAGCGATTGCGCGAAGTACTGCGTCCAGACCCAGCCATTGGAATACGTGCCCGCCGTCGACGGGATCTTGCTGTAGTAGCCGTCGCCCGGAATGTTGACGGGCGGCAGCCCACCGGGGCCCTGAGACAGCAGCAAAGCGTTGTTGCCGCTGTCGGACAGGCTGTCGCCGAAAACGACGAGTCCGGAATACGGGCCGGTGGCCGAGGCTGCGAAGGCGGCAGCACAAAGACCAATGCCCGCGAGCATGCGGGCGAGCAGACGGATGGACATGGAAACTCCCTGATTTGTGGCCGCAGGACTTCTAACGGCTCGACAACAGCATCTCCGCCCGTTGGCTCAGCGTCAACCCGGGGACGCCCGAGACTGAAATCAGTCGGTGTCGCTCTTGAAGGCGACTTCGACAGCGGCCTCGCGGGCCTTGCGGATGGGAGCGAAGCGCCATTGCTTGACGGCCTCGACGGCCGCCGTGCCCAACCGCGAATGGCTGGCCTTGATGACCGAGGCCTGCTGGACCGCGCCGTCGGGCCCGACCGTGAACTGCACCTGGGCAAAACCGTTGCGGAAGGTGCTCTGCTGCTGCATCTGGCGCGGGATGGCCGGTTCGACCTTGGCCAGCAGTTTCAGCGGCTCCTCGGCCTCTTCCTCGGCCGGCTTGGGCGGCGGCTCCGCGGCCCGTGCCGCGGCGGCCATCGGGGCAGCGGGGGCGGGCGTCGGCGCCGCAGAGGCGAGCAGCACGGGCGTGCGCTCAACTTCAGGTTCAGGCTCGGGCGCCGCCTGCGGCGCGGTAGCAACGGTGGTCGGGGGCGCAACAGCTGTGGCAGCGGTCGGTGCGGGTGCTGTGCTGGGGGGCGCGCCGGGCGTTGGGGCAGGCGCGGGCCGGGGCGCGGCCGCCACGGGAGCCGGAGCCGGCTTGCGC